>JAVRPF010000148.1:0-3446 GCA_032162385.1 Mycobacterium sp. | reverse complement strand
TTCAGCGAACCCTCCATGGTGCCGCCATACGCGTCGGCCACCATGACCGTGTCCTCGATCATCATGAAGTCGAAGCAGGCCCGTTCCATGCTGCGCGCCATGTCGACGTAGAACCTCCCGTCGGCCCAGTTGGCCACCTCGGGCGACGCCCACTCGGACTCCCAGTCCGGCGGCGCGAAGTTCATGAACCAGCCGAGGTGAAACTTCTTGGTCATGTCGATGTCTCCTGAATCTCGTTGGGATGCGGGGGGTTAGAACTCGCGGAGGGTTTCGCGCAGAGTGGGTTTGGTGTACTCGGTGCGGGTCAGGCCGCGCCGCTGCAGCTCGGGGACCAGGCCGTCGCAGATCGATTCGATGTAGCTGCGGGTCAGCCCCCGCCGCCAGACGAGGAAGCCGTCGCCGCCGATCTCGGTGATGGCGGCCGCCATCTCGTCGGCTACCTGCGCGGGCGTCCCGATGAACTCCATCCCGAAGGAGGACGCGGCGACGGCGAGCTCGCGCAGCGTCTTGGGCCCGGGGGTGCCGTCGCCGCGCATGAAGTGCTCCAGCGATCCGCGTTCGCCGTTGGTAGTGAGTCCCTGTGGCAGTGGCTCATCGAGCGGAAACTGCTTGAAGTCGATCTCGGTGTTCGACGAAATGCCAACAAGCGCCTTCTCGACGAATCGATCGGACGCGCCGAACCGATTGTGCGCCGCGCGGGCCTCTTCCTCGGTGGCGGCGACGGTCGGGGAGACGACGAAGAGGACCTTGATGTCGTCGGGGTTGCGCCCGGCCGCCTTGGCCCTGGCGCGGACGTCGTCGCGGTACTCCTTCATGCCCTCGACGCCGGTGCCGACCGCGATGATCGCGTCGGCCGCGCCTGCGGCGAACTGGCGGCCCCTCGGCGACGCCCCGGCCTGCAGGAAGGTGGGCCGGTGCTGTGGGGAGGGCACGGTGTTCAGAGGTCCGCGGGACTTGAAGTACTTGCCGTGGAAGTCGATGGTGTGGACCTTGTTGAAGTCGGCGAAGGTGTGGGTCTCGCGGTCCATCACCACGGCGTCGGCCTCCCAGGAGTCCCACAATTGGTTGACGACGTCGAGGTACTCCTCGGCCACGTTGTAGCGCTCGTCGTGTTCGGGCAGGCCGTCGAGCCCGAAGTTCTGCGCGGCCCGGTCTTCCGCTGAGGACACGATGTTCCAGCCGAACCGGCCGTGCGCGATCGAGTCGACGGTCGAACTCAGCCGCGCCAGCAGGTACGGCGGGTAGAAGCTCGTCGACATCGTCGCGACCACACCGAGATTCGTGGTGTTGACCGCGACCTGAATCGCCAGCGGGATCGGGTCCTGCTTGGGCGCGAAGATGGCGTTCTTCAGCGAGCCCTCCATGGTGCCGCCGTACGCGTCGGCCACCATCACGGTGTCCTCGATCATCATGAAGTCGAAACAGGCGCGCTCCATGCTGCGGGCCATGTCGACGTGGAAACGCCCGTTCGCCCAGTCGGTTACATCCGGTGAGGCCCACTCAGATTCCCAGTCCGGCGGGGTGAAGTTCATGAACCAGCCGAGGTGAAATTTCTTGGTCATCGCGATATCTCCTGAATCCGCCGTCCTTTCGAAACCATCACAGCGCCCGCGCATGTCACCGTGAATGCGCCACCGTGGCGCCTCTATTGCGCCGATGTTGCGGGGATTTCGCTGGCCGTCACATGCGGCTTGTCAGGAGGCGGCGCGCTCCGGGCCATCCCGATCCACTTCGGTGAGCAGGCAGGCCGCAAAGCGGCTGCTGGTGCCGTCGAGCGAGTACAGGATCGGCGCTTCGGTGGTGCACCGGTCGGTCCGGTCCGGGCACCGTGGGTGGAAGGAGCACCCCGGCGGCACTGCGAGCGGGCTGGCAGGCTCGCCCGCCAGCCGGACCGGCGCCGTACCCGGTGACGGGATCGCGGCCAGCAGCGCCTTGGTATAGGGGTGTTTCGGGTTGCTGATGACCTCGACGGTGGGGCCGACCTCGACGATCTGGCCGAGGTACATCACCGCCGTGCGGTCGGAGATGAACCGGGCGGCGGCGAGGTCGTGCGTCACGAACATCACCGCCATGCCGAGCTCACGACGTAGATGCTGCAGCAGGTTCAGCACCGACGCGGCAAGCGATGCGTCCAGCGCGGATGTGGGCTCGTCGCACAGCAGCAGTTTGGGCGGCACGATGATGGCCCTGGCGAACGCCGCGCGCTGCCGCTGGCCCCCCGATAGCATTCCGGCCTTGACCTCGGCGACCTCGGGCGGCAGCCCCACCTGGCGCAGTGCCCGGCCGACCTTCTCGCGCCGCTCGGCTCGGCCGGTCGTCTTGATCAGCCGCTCTCCGACGATCTCGCCGACGGTCAGCCAGGGGGTCAGGGAGGCGCCTGCGTCCTGGAACACCATTTGCGGCTGGCCGCCGGGGCAGTCGACGGTTCCCCCGTCCGGCTTCATCAGCCCGGCCACGACCCGCAGCAGGGTGGACTTACCCGATCCGGATTCCCCGACCACGGCCACCGACTCGCCGGGGGCGATGTCGAGGATGATGTTGCGCAGCGCGTGGAGCTTGTCCTTGTGCAGCAGCCCGCGCCGTACGTCGAAATGCTTGTCCACGCCGTTGATTTGGGCCGCGGGCCGGGGGTCGTCCGGTTTGGTCATCGGTGCGAAGGACGCCGTCTCGGCGAGGCTGCCGATCACTTGGGTGGCGTCGGAGATCACGCAGGCGCTCACTCCGTCGTGGGTCGCGGCCGGCCGTGGGGCTGGCACCGATTCCAGACACGGCTCGACTGCGGCCGGGCAGCGGGGCGCGAAGGCACAGCCGGGTGGGTGCGCGCGAGGGTCGGGCGGCTCTCCGGGCAGCGAGGGGATGGCGTGCCCGATCGGCAGGTCCAGGTTGAGGCGCGCCTTGAGGAGGCCGACGGTGTAGGGGTGCGACGGCGCCCGCAGCACGTTCGCCATCTGACCCTCCTCGGCCAGCCGGCCGCCGTACATGACGGCGACGCGGTCGCACACCTGTGAGGCCACGGCGACGTCGTGGGTGACCAGGATGAAGGACGTGCCGAGCTGGTCGCAGAGGTCGCGGATCAGGCCGAGCACCTGAGCCTGGACGGTGACGTCGAGGGCCGTGGTCGGCTCGTCGGCGATCACCAGATCCGGCTTGCCCGCCACCGCCATGGCGATCATCACCCGCTGCCGCAGACCGCCGGACAGTTCGTGTGGAAATGCCTTCATGCGCCGGGCTGGGTCGGGGACGCCGACCAGGTCGAGGAGGCGCAGCGCCTCCTCGTCTGATCCCGCGGCCTCGACGACCTGGCGGCCCACCCGCATCGTCGGGTTGAGCGAGGTCATCGGGTCCTGGAAGATCACGCCCAGCTCCCCGAGGCGGATCGCCCGCTGCTCGACGGCACGCCCGGCGACCATGTCGACCCCGGCAATGCGCGCGCTGCCGGTGACCTT
>JAVRPF010000147.1:0-8554 GCA_032162385.1 Mycobacterium sp. | reverse complement strand
AACTACGTCGTGCTGCTGGCACTGGCGTCCTTCCTGACGTTCGCGCTCACCTCGTTCACCTTCAAACCACTGGACAGCCTGGAGCAGCGCAACCCGCGGCCACCCCAGTCGGCCATCGACGCCAAGTCGGCCGAACTGGACCTCGGTGAGCCCATTCCGATTCGGTACGTGAAGTGGGCGTCGGGCGCGATCCGCGGCGACTTCGGCACCACGGTGGCCGGTCAACCCGTGTCCGACGAACTCTGGCGACGCATCGGCGTGAGCCTGCGCCTGGTGGTGATCGGCTCGCTGCTGGGCACCGTCCTCGGTGTCGTGGTGGGGGCGTGGGGCGCGATCCGCCAGTACCGGCTCTCCGACCGCGTCATCACGGTGCTGTCCCTGCTGGTCCTCAGCACGCCCACCTTCGTGGTGGCCAACCTGCTGATCCTGGGCGCGCTGCGGGTCAACACGGTGCTGGGGGTGCAACTGTTCGAATACACGGGCGAGACGTCGCCCGACGCCATGGGCGGGGCGTGGGATCAGTTCGTCGACCGCCTGCAGCACCTGGTGTTGCCGACGTTCACGCTGGCGCTGGGATCCATCGCCGGGTTCAGCCGCTACCAGCGCAACGCGATGCTCGACGTGCTCGGCCAGGACTTCATCCGCACCGCCCGCGCCAAGGGTCTGACCCGGCGCCAGGCACTGTTCAAACACGGACTGCGCACGGCGCTGATCCCGATGGCGACCCTGTTCGCCTACGGCGTCAGCGGCCTCGTCACCGGTGCGGTGTTCACCGAGAAGATCTTCGGCTGGCACGGCATGGGTGAGTGGGTGGTGCAGGGCATCGCCACGCAGGACACCAACATCGTCGCCGCGATCACGGTGTTCTCGGGGGCCACCATCCTGCTCGCCGGGCTGCTGTCCGACGTCATCTATGCCGCGCTGGATCCACGGGTGCGGGTGTCGTGAGCGAGCCGATCACCACCGAATCCGCGTCGACGGCGAAGTCCGGCCTCGACGCGCACCAGTTCGCGTCGCGCCGCACGCTGGTGCTGCGACGATTCCTGCGCAATCGGCCGGGGGTGGCCGCGCTGGCGGTGCTGGTCCTGCTATTCGTCGGGTGCTACGCGCTGCCGCCGCTACTCCCCTACGACTACACCGACCTGGACTACTACGCGCTGCAGCAGCCGCCCACGCTGAACCACTGGTTCGGCACCAACTCGCTGGGCCAGGACCTGCTTGCCCAAACGCTGCGCGGGATGCAGAAGTCGATGCTCATCGGCGTCTGCGTCGCGTTCATCTCGACGATCATCGCCGCAACGGTCGGCTCCATCGCCGGCTTCTTCGGCGGCTGGCGCGACCGCACGTTGATGTGGGTGGTGGACCTGCTGTTGGTGGTGCCGAGCTTCATCCTGATCGCGATCGTCACGCCACGCACCAAAGAGTCCGGCACCGTCTTGTGGCTCATCCTGCTGCTGGCCGCGTTCAGCTGGATGATCAGCGCACGCATCGTGCGCGGAATGACCATGAGTCTGCGCGAACGCGAATTCGTCACGGCGGCGAGGTACATGGGCGTCAGCAACACCCGGATCATCGCACGCCACATCCTGCCCAACGTCGCGTCGATCCTGATCATCGACACCGCGCTCAACGTGGGCGTGGCGATTCTGGCCGAAACCGGCTTGAGCTTCCTCGGTTTCGGTGTGCAGCCACCCGACGTCTCGCTGGGCACGCTGATCGCCGACGGGACCAATTCGGCGACGACGTTCCCGTGGGTGTTCCTGTTCCCCGCCGGCGTTCTGGTGCTGATCGTGTTGTGCGCCAACCTGGTCGGCGACGGGCTGCGCGATGCGCTGGACCCGGACAGCCACAAGCCTCGACGGCGGGCACGCCAGTGAGCGCTTGCGCGAAGAGGAAAGACCTCCGATGAGCCTCCTCGAGGTGACCGACCTGGCGGTCACGTTCGCAACCGACACCGAGGACGTGACCGCGGTACGCGGGCTGAACCTGCGCGTCGACGCGGGCGAGGTGGTGGCTGTCGTCGGCGAGTCGGGCTCGGGCAAGTCGGCGACGGCGATGGCGGTGATCGGGCTGCTTCCCCCACACGCCGAGGTGTCCGGATCGGTGCGCCTGGACGGAGCGGAACTGCTTGGCCTCGACGATGCCCAGATGTCGCGCATCCGCGGCAAGAAGATCGGCACCGTCTTCCAGGATCCGATGTCGGCGCTGACCCCGGTGTACACCGTCGGCGACCAGATCGCAGAGGCACTGCAGACCCACCAGCGGGGCATCGGCCGGGCGGCCGCCCGTGCGCGGGCTGTCGAACTGCTCGAGCTCGTCGGCATCGCCCAACCGGACCGGCGGGCCCGCTCATTCCCGCACGAACTGTCCGGCGGGGAACGGCAACGGGTCGTCATCGCGATCGCCATCGCCAACGACCCGGACCTGCTGATCTGCGACGAGCCGACCACCGCGCTGGACGTCACCGTGCAGGCGCAGATCCTCGAGGTGCTCAAGACCGCCCGTGACGTCACCGGCGCCGGCGTGCTGATCATCACGCACGATCTCGGCGTCGTCGCCGAGTTCGCCGACCGGGCGCAGGTGATGTATGCGGGGCGCGCGGTCGAGGTCGCGCCGGTGGAGACGCTCTACCGGGACCGCCGAATGCCCTACACCGCGGGACTTCTCGGCTCCGTACCCCGGCTCGACGCCCCACAGGGCACCCGCCTGGTGCCGATCCCGGGCGCGCCCCCGTCG
This sequence comes from Mycobacterium sp., assembly GCA_032162385.1. Classification (GTDB taxonomy): domain Bacteria; phylum Actinomycetota; class Actinomycetes; order Mycobacteriales; family Mycobacteriaceae; genus Mycobacterium. The sequence continues at coordinate 5,818 of JAVRPF010000147.1, read as the reverse complement.
CTGGCCGCGCTGCCACCCGGGTGCCCGTTCGCACCGCGCTGCCCGCTGGTGATCGACGAGTGCCGCACCGCGGAACCAGCGCTCATCGAAGTCGGTACCGATCACACGGCGGCGTGCATCCGCACCGACGACGTGGCCGGACGAACTGCCGCCGAGGTCTACGGCGTCTCCACCGAATCGGTCCCGGTCGACGCCGACCCCGACGCGCCCGTCGTCATCCGGGTCACCGACCTGGTCAAGACGTACAAGCTGACCAAGGGCGTGGTGCTGCGCCGCCAGATCGGCGAGGTGCGCGCCGTCGACGGCGTCAGCTTCGCGCTTCGCGCTGGCCACACGCTGGGGATCGTCGGTGAATCCGGCTCGGGCAAGTCGACCACCTTGCACCAGATCCTGGATCTGACCGCCCCACAGTCCGGCACCATCGAGGTGCTGGGCGCCGACGTCGCGGGCCTGGACCGAGCGGGCAGAAGGGCGTTGCGCGGCGATCTGCAGGTGGTGTTCCAGGATCCCGTCGCTGCCCTGGACCCGCGGCTGCCGGTGTTCGACGTGCTCGCCGAACCGTTGGCGGCCAACGGTTTCGGCAAGGCTCACATCGACGGCCGAGTGGGCGAGTTGCTCGGCGTGGTCGGGTTGCGTCGCGAGGACGCCAGCCGCTACCCCGCGGAGTTCTCGGGCGGGCAGAAGCAACGCATCGGCATCGCGCGGGCGCTGGCGCTGCAACCCAAGATCCTGGCCCTCGACGAGCCGGTCTCCGCGCTCGACGTGTCGATCCAGGCCGGCATCATCAACCTCTTGCTCGACCTGCAGCAGCAGTTCGGGCTGTCCTACCTGTTCGTCTCGCATGATCTGTCGGTGGTCAAGCACCTCGCCCACGACGTGGCCGTGATGTTCAACGGCGCGATCGTCGAGCAGGGCGACGCCGACCGGCTGTTCGCCGAACCGCGGGACCCCTACACCCAGCGGTTGCTCGCCGCGGTGCCGCAGCCGTGACGTTAGAGTCTGTCCGCATGAAGATCCGACGCCTTGGCGTGGCCGCGCTGGTCGTGGCCCTGACGATCACGGCCTGCTCGAGTGGCGAACAGAAGCCGCCGTCGGCGGGCGGCGAAGCCGAGGTCGGTACCTCCAGCGACATGAACCCGCAGGACCCGGCCACGCTGCGCCAGGGCGGCAATCTCCGGTTGGCGCTGACTGAGTTCCCGTCGAACTTCAATTCGCTGCACATCGACGGCAACACTGCCGACGCCGGCGCGATGCTGAGGGCCACGATGCCGCGTGCGTTCCGGGTCGCATCGGACGGCTCGACGACGGTCAACACTGACTACTTCACCAGTGTCGAGCTCACCGGCACCAACCCGCAGGCCGTGACGTACACCATCAACCCCAAGGCGGTGTGGAGCGACGGCACCCCGATCACCTGGGAGGACATCGCTTCTCAGATCAACGCCACCAGTGGCAAGGACAAGGCATTCGCGATCGCCAGCCAGAACGGCAGCGACCGAGTGGCCTCGGTGATCCGCGGTGTCGACGACCGCCAGGCCGTGATGACGTTCGCCAAGCCCTTCGCCGACTGGCAGGGCATGTTCGCCGGCAACACCATGCTGCTGCCGAAGAGCATGACCGCCAACCCCGAGGTGTTCAACACGGGACAGCTCAAGGGCCCTGGCCCGTCGGCCGGACCGTTCATCGTCTCCGCGCTGGACCGGACCGCACAACGCATCACGTTGACCCGCAACCCGAAATGGTGGGGTCCGCCGCCGCTGCTGGATACCATCACCTACCTGGTGCTCGACGACGCCGCACGCATCCCGGCGCTGCAGAACAACGCCCTCGACGCCACCGGGGTCGCCTCGCTGGACGAGTTGACCATCGCGCGGCGCACTCCAGGCATCTCCATCCGGCGCGCGCCGAGCGCGAGCTGGTACCACTTCACCTTCAACGGCGCGCCCGGATCGATCCTCGCCGACAAGGCGCTGCGACTGGCGATCGCCAAGGGCATCGATCGGCAGGCCATCGCCAACGTCAGCCAGCGGGGGCTGGTCGACAATCCCGTTCCGCTGAACAACCACATCTACGTGGCCGGCCAGGAGGGCTACCAGGACAACAGCGCCGTCGTCGCCTATGACCCCGAGAAGGCCAAGCAGGAACTCGACGGGCTGGGCTGGCGGATGAACGGCCAGTTCCGCGAGAAGGACGGCAAGCAATTGGTGATCCGCGACGTGCTCTACGACTCGCAGACGACGAGGCAGGTCGGTCAGATCGCGCAGAACACCCTGGCGCAGATCGGGGTCAAGCTCGAGCTCGACGCGAAATCCGGCGGCGGGTTCTTCACCAACTACATCATCGTCGGAGACTTCGACATCGCACAGTTCTCCTGGGTCGGCGACGCGTTCTCGCTGTGCTGCCTGAATCAGATCTACACCACGGGCGCAGACAGCAACTTCGGAAAGATCAGCAGCCCGGAGATCGATGCGAAGGCCGAAGACGTCACTAACGAACTGGACCCCGCGAAGGCGCGCACGCTGGCCAACGAGGTCGACAAGCTGATCTGGGCCGAGGGCTTCAGCCTGCCGTTGTTCCAGTCGGCAGGCAACTCCGCCGTGCGCAGCACCCTGGCGAACTTCGGGCCGGCAGGCATCGGCGACGTGGACTACACCAAGATCGGCTTCATGAAGTAGTGACGTAGCGGACCACCCGCGGGACCACTGACGGCACCGCAGACTCGGCGACCGCGGCCGCCCCGATCGCCCGGACCAGCAGCCGAACGGCGATGCCGCCTGGTTCCGTGTCCAGTTGCGCTGAGCGGCTTGGCAGTTCGTGCAGGCTCCCGGCGTAGACGGCCTTCACGACGTCGATCGCGGTGCGCTCCCTGGTGTCGATGACGCTGTGCCCGGCGGTGGGCAGGTCGACCAGCGCGGCGTCGGGCAGCAGCGAGACGATCCGCTGCGCCACCGCTCGCGGGGTGACGAGGTCACGACCCCCGGAGATCACCGCAGTGGGCCAATCGAAGCCGGGCATCGACGCGACGAGGTCGTAGGGCTCCGCCACGAAATCCACGTCGCCGGTGGCGGTTTCGCGGAACGCCACTGCCGGGTCGAGCGGACCGCCGTCGGGAACTGCGGCGTAGTTGAGCTCGCGGTAGCCGATCCGACCGACCAGGTCCGGCTCGTGGTGATACGGCATCTTGCGCTGCAGGAGCAGCTTCGTACCCAGCCTCACGGCACCCCATAACCAATCGTGGCCCGTCAGGAGCAGGTCGAGTTGGCGGCGCAGCACGTCCGGTCCGGCGAACCCGTACATGCCCACAGCGAGCTGCGCGGCCACGGGGGTGAGCACGTCGTCGTCGACGAGACGGCGCACCTTTGTGGCCAACTCGGCGGTCTCGGGCTCCGCCCCGTCCCAGAGCACGCGGCGGGTGGCCGCACGCACGGCGTCGATGTCGTCGGCGGACAGCAGCGGCGAGTCCAGGATCATCGCGTGCACGCGGCCCGGATGGCGCACCCCGAAACCCGCGGCCAAGTACGTGCCGTAGGACGTGCCGTAAACCACCACCGACTCCACGTGGGCGTCGTCCAGCACGGCGGCGATGTCGTCGACGGCGGCGTCGACGGTCAGGGCCTCCGGCGGCAGATCGATGCCGTCATCGTCGTGCCGCGACATGCCCACCCCACGGTGCTCGACCATGATGACGTCGAGGCCCTCGGTGGCCGCCCGGCGGCGCAGCCCCCGGTACAGCGCAACGGACGCCGCGCCGGGACCGCCAGGGACGATGACCAGCGGATGTTCCGACTTGCGGCCGGTGCGGGCGTAGTAGAGGTCGAACTCCTCGCCGTCCCGACGTGACCCGCCCACCGGCCGCCGGACCGGCCGGACACCGGGCAGCCCGGCCAGCCGTTCGTGGGCCCTGCGGCGCTTGGCGTCCATCGTCATCGCCTCCCATTCTGCCTCGCCTTCGCGCACTCTTCCCTGGCAGTACACGCCATCGGCTCGCGACTTGTCAGGAGACCTCCCAGCGGGGCCAACGAGAGGCGTTCTTAGGTTCGGGATGATCCAAAGCCGTGCACTAGCCCGTGCCGCTTGCGTACAACGGTTGCCATGACCACCGTCGAGAACATCAACCGAATCCTGCCCGGTTCGCCCGAGTGGACCGAGCTACTGGCAGGCATCGCCGCCGGCGCCAAGGACCGAGACCTCAACGACGAGAACCCCTTTGACCAGGTGTCTGCACTCAAGCGGGCCGGCTTCGGCACGCTACGGTTGCCAACCGAGCTGGGCGGCGCGGGATACACCGTGCCGCAACTGTTCTCCGCGGTGATCGACGTGGCGCGTGCCGATCCGATTGTGGCGCACATCTTCCGAACCCACTTCTGGTTCACCGAGGAGCGCCTGCGCACGCCTCATGACTCCGTCGGACGGCGCTGGCTGCGTAAGATCGCCGACGGCAAGACGTTCGGCAATGCGTTCAGCGAGAAGGGCACGCTGGCAGTCGGCAGCCTGGTGTTCAACACCCGACTGCTGCCCGATCCTGCCGTCGGCTTCCGGTTGACCGGCGAGAAGTACTACAGCACGGGCACCCTGTTCTCCGACTACCTGACCGCAACCGCGACCACCGACCACGACTCGGTGGCCATCGTGATCGTTCCCGCCGACCGGACCGGCGTGCGGCTCATCGACGACTGGGACGGCTTCGGTCAGCGCCGCACCGGCACCGGCACCACGATCTTCAAGGAAGTGGCGGTGTCAGCCGAGGAGGTGCTCTCCGACTCGCCGTATGACGCCGACCCGGCGCCGACGGTGCAGTACGCGTCGCTGCAGCTGTACATCCACGCGGTGGTCGCAGGCATCCTGGCCGCAGTCGTCGACGACGGCGTGGCGCTGTTGCGTTCGCGCGAACGCAGTTTCAGCCACGCACCGACCGAGAGGCCCATCGACGATCCGCTGCTGCAGCGCCAGCTCGGCGTACTGGCCAGCACGGCCTACGTCGCCAGGGCCGCCGTACTGGACGCGGCAGAGGCGATCGGGCGAGCCACCGCGTCGGATTCCGGGGACGGCCCCGACCCGGAACTGGCCGCCGACGCGCAGCTCAAGGTCGCCAAGGTCAAGGTGCACCTCGACGACGTCGCTCCCGAGGCGGCCACCCGGCTGCTCGAACTGGGCGGCGCCAGCGCGTCCAGCAGGACGCGCAACCTGGACCGGCACTGGCGCAACATCCGGACCATCACGCTGCACAACCCGGTGGCCTACAAGGCCCGCGTGATCGGCGAGAACCTGTTGCACGGCACCGCCCTTCCCGCCAACGCCTACTTCTGACACTCGCCCCTCTTGCGATTTGTGCACGTTCAGCCGCGGTGAGCGCGGGTGCGCGTGCACAGATCGCATGGAAAGGACACCATGACACGTCAACTGCACCTGGGCGGATTCCAGATCGCCTCCCAGGTCACCCACTCGCACGCGGCGTGGCGCCACCCGGGCAGCGACACCGGGTTCACCCATCCGGAGTACTACCACCGCATCGGCAGGATCCTCGAACGCGGCAAGTTCGACTTCGTGTTCTTCGCCGACCTGCTGGCCGCACCCGCCCGCTACGGTGGCGACATCAGCGAACCGCTGCGACGCGGCACCCAGGCCACAGCGACGCTGGACCCGTCCATCGTCGCGGCCAGCATCGGCGCGGTGACCTCCAAGCTGGGCATCGCGATCACCAAGTCTGCCACCTACTTTCACCCCTACGAGCTGGCCAGGATCTTCGCCAGCCTGGATCACGTGACCAGAGGCCGGGTGGCCTGGAACATCGTCACGTCACTCACCCAGAGCGAGGCCC
>JAVRPF010000146.1:0-5888 GCA_032162385.1 Mycobacterium sp. | reverse complement strand
GGTTGTCCGGGGCGGAAGTTGGTGACCGCATCGCCGTAGACGTTGCGCAGCGTGGTGAATGACACCCGGCCGCTGGTCGTCGACGCCAACCCGTCGAGTCCGGCGACGAGCGCGGCACTGCGCGGTTGCCCCTGGACTGGGTCGCCGATCGGGCCGAGCGGAACCAGAGTGGACCCGTCGGCTCCGTTGAAGGCCGTCAATCCGACCACCGCATTCGGCGGCAGTGCCTGTACCCGGGCCTTCAACGCCGTCACCACGGGGTTGAGGTTCAGCGTCTGGTCGAGCATCACCGACACCGTGCCCGCGCCCGACGGCGCGGTCGAACCCGCTGACGGGGGCCCCGACACCGCGTTCGCCAGCGTCGCCCGCATGGCGTTGTCACCGACGGACACCGGCGTCGAAAGCGAGCCCAGGTCCGTGACGTCGTTCTTCGGGGGTGTGCCGCCGTCGGTACGGAAGCCGGCCTTGGCCAACTCGGCCATGGGTTCGGCATTGCGCAGGTAGCGGGCGAACTCGCTGGCGGCACTCACCTGCTCCTGGGATAGCCAACTGCCGGCGAGCAATACGGTCGGGTAGTCGGCGATGGCGGTCGGTCCTGGCGGCAGCCAAGAGGCCAGCTGGCCCTTGGCGTCGGGCAGCGATCCGCCACGTTGGTAGAGCTGCTGTTCGGTGCTGACCACTGCATGTACCTGCGCGGCCGCCGGGTCGGCGGTCTGCAGCAGGGCGTCCATCGCGGTGGAGGCCCTGGTGTCGGCCAGCTTGGGTTGGCCAGCAATCAGTGTGCTGACGGCGGGGGTGCCTGCGCTGGCGGGTGCTCCCGATGGGGCCGACGTCGCGGCGACGGCCTCGGCTGCAAGGTAGCTGGCGTCGCTGTCCTCGGTCAGCGGCAGCGCCAGCCGCAATGAGCCCCAGCCTGGCAGGTTCAGTCCGTCCAGCGCAGTCGGATTGGTCTGCAAGGACGGCAACGTCGACCAGTTCTGCTGTGCCAGGGCGTCCTTCAGCCGCGGGCGCAAGGCCAGCACCACCGGAGAGGTGACCAGGGAGCGACTGTCGCTGACCGTCTGTTCGCCGGTGGCGGCTTCGAGCCGCGCCTCCGACACCGAGCTGCCAGGAATCCACAACGCCGGGCGCTCACCGAGCTCACCGGGCCAGGAGCCGACGAAACCGTTCACCACCGCGTCGGAGTCTGCCGGCCGGACGGCGACCTTGACGCATCGGTCCCCGACCGGGGCAGCGGTCTGGTTGTACTGGTCGGCGAGCGCGCGGAGCGGGTCGGCGATGTTGGGGTCGGCGACCACGGCGACGGCGACCTCGCCCTCCACGCAGCGGGCGGCGGCCACTTCGGACCGGTTGGACAGCGCGTCGCCGAAGAAGCGCCACAGGATGATCCCGCCGACCACCACCACCACGGTGACGAGGGCCGCAACGACGCCGACGCTGACGCCGCGCCGCTTGGTGGCGACGGCCCGGTGGCTGCCCGTCCACGCGCCGCCCTCCCAATCGCCGCCGTGCGCAGGTCCCGTGACGGGCGGCCGCGGTGGCGGGTTGGCGGCAAAGGAGTGCGTTGGGGCGTCGGGCTCGTCGTATCGGTAGTCCGGCTCGTCCCGCTGCCAGTGGTTCGCGTCGTACCCGGGTTGGCGGGGCGCCGGCTCCTCGTAGTCCGCGTCGTCGTAATCGGCGTCGTCGTAATCGGCTTGGTCGTAATCGGTTTCGTCGTACCCGGCTTGGTCGTCGTGGTCGGCGCCGGCGTAATCACCATTGGCATAAGCGGGTTCGCCGTAGCCCGGTTCGTAGGCCGGCTGGTCGTAGGAGTAGGCCTCCGGATCGTGGCCCAGCGGAGCCCGAGGGTCGTCAGGTGTTTCGTCGGGGTCGGGAACACTGTGCCTGCCCATCCCTAACCCCTGTGCTCGTTGCGATTACTGGACATTCGGCTCCGCCGCATCAACCCGTCGTTCGGCTCCGCCACTATGACCGATCATTCGGCTCCACCGAAGTGACTCGCCGTCCGGCTCGCCGAAGTGTAGTCACTGGCCGGATTGGCGGGCTTTGAACTCGCGGCGACGCCGGTGCAGGATCGGTTCGGTGTAGCCGTTGGGCTGCTCTGCGCCTGACAGGATCAGTTCCTCGGCAGCCGCAAACGCGACGCTGGCCTCGGGGTCGGGTGCCATCGGCAGGTAGGTCGGGTCCTTGGCGTTCTGCTCGTCGACCACGGTGGCCATCCGGCGCAGGCTTGCCTTCACGTCGTCGGTGGTGATGACGCCGTGGTGCAACCAGTTGGCCAGCAGCTGGCTGGAGATGCGCAGCGTGGCGCGGTCCTCCATCAGCGCGACGTCGTGGATGTCGGGCACCTTGGAGCAGCCCACGCCCGCGTCGATCCAGCGCACCACGTAGCCGAGGATCGACTGGCAGTTGTTGTCGACCTCCTCGCGGATCTCCTCGGGCGCCCACGCCAGTTCGCTGGCCAACGGGATGGTCAGCAGCTCCTCGATCGTGGTCCTAGCCGTTCCCCGGTCGCTGCCCTCCTGCCCTCCGGAACCCTGGCTGGCCAGTTCCTTCTGCACCTCGAACACGTCCACCTGGTGGTAGTGCATGGCGTGCAACGTCGCCGCGGTGGGTGACGGCACCCACGCGGTGGTGGCACCCGCCTTGGGCTGACCGATCTTCTGCTCGACCATGTCGGCCATCAGTTCGGTCATGGCCCACATGCCCTTGCCGATCTGGGCGCGTCCTGACAGGCCCGCGGCCAGTCCGGTGTCGACGTTGGCGTCCTCGTAGGCCTTGATCCAGGGCTGGCTCTTCATCGCCCCCTTGCGGATCATCGGCCCGGCCTCCATGGAGGTGTGGATCTCGTCGCCGGTGCGGTCCAGGAAGCCGGTGTTGATGAACACCACCCGGTCTGCGGCGGCCTTGATGCAGGCCTTGAGATTCAGCGTGGTGCGCCGCTCCTCATCCATGATGCCGACCTTGAGGGTGGCCTGTGGCAGACCCAGCACGTCCTCGACGCGGCTGAACAGCTCGCAGGTGAACGCGACTTCGTCGGGGCCGTGCATCTTGGGCTTGACGATGTAGACCGAGCCGGTGCGGCTGTTGATCAGCGGTCCGTTGCCGTCCCCGGCCTTGAGTCCATGAATTGCGACCAGGCCGGTGAACAGCGCGTCCTGGATGCCTTCGGGCACTTCATTGCCATCCGCGTCCACGATCGCGTCGTTGGTCATCAGGTGCCCGACGTTGCGCACGAAGAGCAGGCTGCGACCGGGCAGGATCAGCTCACCGCCGTCCGGTGTGGCGTAGGTGCGGTCCTCGTTGAGTACCCGGGTGAACGACTTGCCGCCCTTGCTCACCTCTTCGGTCAGGTCGCCACGGTTCAGGCCGAGCCAGTTCCGGTAGCCGAGCACCTTGTCGTCGGCGTCGACGGCGGCAATCGAGTCCTCGAAGTCCATGATCGTGGTGATCGCCGACTCCAGCACGACGTCCTTGACCCCGGCCGGGTCGGTGGAGCCGACGGGGGACTCGGGATCGATCAGGATCTCGATGTGCAGGCCGTGGTTGCGCAGCAGCACGGACCACTTGGGCGAGCCGAGCTCGCCGGTGTAGCCGACGAACTGCTCGGGTGCGCCCAGCCCGGTCGACAGACCGTCGCCGAGCGTGATGAGCAGCTGACCCTCATCGATCTCGAGGCCGGTCGCCTCGTTCCACGCACCCGAGGCCAGCGGAGCGGCGTCGTCGAGGAAGGCGCGGGCATAGGCGATCACCTTGTCGCCGCGCACCCGGTTGTAGCCGACGCCCTTCTCGGCGCCGTCGGTCTCGGGAATGACGTCGGTGCCGTATAACGCGTCGTATAGCGAACCCCACCGGGCGTTGGACGCGTTGAGCGCGAACCGCGCGTTCAGGATGGGTACTACCAGCTGCGGTCCGGCGGTGGTGGTGATCTCGGCGTCGACGCCGGCCGTGGTGATGGTGAAGTCGGCCGGCTCGGGCTGTAGGTAACCGATCTCGGTGAGGAACTGCTTGTAGGCGGCGACGTCGAGGGGCTCGATGACGCGCTGACGGTGCCACTTATCGATCTGGGCCTGCAGGTCGTCACGACGGGCCAGCAGTTCCTGGTTCTGTGGGGTCAGATCGGCGACGACCTTGTCGACGCCCGCCCAGAAGCTCTCCGGATCGAGCCCGGTGCCGGGCAGGGCCTCGTTGGTGACGAAGTCGTGCAGCACCTTGGCGACCCGCAGGTTGCCCACGGTCACGCGATCGGTCATGATTTCCTCCCTAAAAGCGTCGACCCAGCTTACCCGTGGGTAACAGCAGCTAATCGCCGCGCGCCGAGGTGACGAGCAGTTCACACCGTAGCGGCCGACCGCGTCACGGAACGGCCGAAGCGCCGGGCAGTGTGACAGCGGCGGCCGTCGGCGTTCCGAGGCGGCTGGCCAGCCACGGCAACGCGGCCGAGAAGACTTTAGCGGCGGTACCGAAGTCGTGACCACCGTCCCGCGGCGCTACGGCGCACTCGATACCGGTGCTGCTCGCCAGTGAACACAAGTAGTTTGCGCCTGCGGCGGTGTCCGCCGGGTCTAGGTCGTCCGGGTGTTGGTCGGGCGGCGTCGTCGAACCGGCTGCGTGGTAGACCGGCCGTCCGGAACCTGCGACTGCGAACCAGCCCGCCACTCCGGTGTATGGACCGTGGGCCGTCATCACCGTCGCGGGGTCGAACGCCGCGAAGGCGGCGGCATCGCCGCCGAACAGCCGTGCGACGGTCTGCTCGCGCGAACCTGCGTTTGGCCCCAATAGACCGTCGATGTCGACGAAGGTCTGGATCAGATCAGGGTGCGTCACAGTGGTCATCAGCGCGCACGTGCCACCGGACGACCACCCGACCATTCCCCAGTGCGACGCGGTGCTTCATCGATCCTCGTCTCGGGCAACCTCCTGCAACCGTTGACACCAGCCGAGCAGTGCCTCTCGCAACGGCGCTGCGCGCCTGGAGATGTCACGTTGACACCGCACGTACTCGGTACGGCCCGCGGCGTCCTCGATGGCGATGGGCGCGATCCCGTAGTCGACCAGGTCGTACGGGCTGGCCCGCATGTCCAACGCCCGCGCATCCGCGGCGAGATCCAAACAGTTCATCAGCAACTCCGAGGACACCAGTGAGCCAAGCTTGTAACACCACTTGTACAGATCCATGTTCGCGTGAACGCAGCCCGGCTGTTCGCTGGCGACCTGAGACGCACGGCTCAGCCGCTCCGCGTTGCGCGGCGCAGCGGGCTTGGTGAAGAACCGGTACGCGTCGAAGTGGCTGCAGCGCAACGGCATCGACTCGACTACCGCATCAGTGCCCGCGTCGCCGAGGCGAAGCGGAACCTGGTCGTGTCGAATGTCGGGGGTCCGGTAGACCATCGCCCACTCGTGCAGGCCGAAGCAGTTCAACTGGGCGGGGCGACGGGCGGTGGAGCGCAGCAGGTCGGCGATGAACTCGACCGTCTCGACGCGGGCCAGCAGATGCTCGCGGGTGACGGTGACGGCCGATCCGAGCGTGCCGTAGCCGGTGCGCTCGAGGAAGCGGTCGGCCGATCCACCGCCCAGCGCCACGGCGTATCCGGGGTGCCAACGACGCAACTGGCGTGGCCTCAGGCTGTAGTAGCTGAACAGGAAATCCCAGACGGGATGGGCTTCGCCACGTCGGGCCCGACGCAGGTGCGGCTCGACGAAGTGGTCCACGCGTTCGGCGTGCCGACGTTCGCGCTCGGTCCATACCGATTCGTCGAGCAGTCCGTGTTCGAGGACGCGCTCAGACACGGTGCGTTCCGTCGCGAACGGTACCCACCAGATCCTCGACCAGGTCCTCGAGTGTCACCATCGCGGTCACTCGATCATCGTCGGCGGCGGTGACGAGC
>JAVRPF010000145.1:0-2571 GCA_032162385.1 Mycobacterium sp. | reverse complement strand
CGCTGGTGATCAGGTTGCCGTCGTCGACGAACAGCACGTTGCGGTCCACCCGCGCGGTGGGATACGTCCTGGCCAACTCGTCGGCGTGCATCCAGTGCGTGGTGCACGGCCGTCCGTCGAGCAACCCGGCCGCGCCCGCGACGAACGCACCCGAGCAGACGGTCAGAATGATCGCGCCTGCGTCGGCGGCCGCCCGGATCGCATCGAGCGCCTCGGGCAGGTACGGGCCCGCAATCGCGGGGATCGCCACCAGGTCCGCACCGATCAGGGCATCGAGGCCGTGATCGGGCGTGATGGACGCCCCCACCGACGTGCGCAGCGGACGCCCCGGTTCGGGACCGCAGACCTTGAAGTCGAAGTTGGGCACACCGTCGGCGGAACGGTCGATGCCGAACACCTCGCAGATGACGCCGAACTCGAAGACCGCGAGGCCCTCCAGCACCAATGCCGAAACACTCTTGATCATGGCAGCATCTTATCGCACGTGGTCAGTTCTGCCACTGTTGGCGGAATATCTTTCATCGAACAATTGCTGCCATGAACGTGATACTGACCTTTCTGATCCTGATCGCACCGTTCGCACTCGCCGCGGCACTGAGCTGGACGGCCCACCGCAGGCACCCCATGCGCTCCTACCTGGCGGGCGTCAACGAAGACCGTGACGACTACCGCGTCGAGCACGACATGGAAGCCATCCGGACGCGCTTCGAGCGGAGCCCAGTGTGGCCCGTGTCAGGCGCGATGGGTGAACGACGCTAGAAACGCCTCGACGGCGCACCGGTATTCCCGTGGTGCGTCGTCGTGCACCAGATGACCGGCGCCGGGTACGTGCAGATACGTTGCCCGGTGGCCGGTTTCGCTCATTTCGCGCATCTGCCCCGGCGGGGTGACGGAGTTGCCCGCCTCGATGAGCAGCGTCGGCACCGACACCGAACGCCATTGCGTCCAGTAGTCCCTCGTGCCCCACTCCGCGGCGATCTCGATCCAGCGCTCGGGCTTCCCGTGCAGCCGCCAACCCGTCTCTGTGCGGTCGAACGCCTCAAGGAAGTACTGCCCGGCCACCGCACCGAACTCGTCGAAAACCTGCTGCGCCGAGGCGAACTCGACGGGCAACGCATGCAGCCACGGCTCCCACGGACCCGTCGTGCGGCCGCGGAGGTCGGGGGCCATGTCCTCCACCACCATGGCCGTCACCAGTTCGGGCCGCGCCGCGGCCAGGCACCACGCGTGCAGGCCGCCCATGGAGTGTCCGATCAACGTGGCGGGGCCGCCGAGATCGGCGACCGCGTCGGCCAGGTCGGACACGAACCGCTCGGTGCTGATCGGTTGAGGGTCGGCAACGTCGCGGCCGCGATGCCAGGGCGCGTCGTAGGTGTACACCCGCCCAGCCTCGGTCAGCCACGGCAGCTGACGCGACCACGTGCTGCCCCGCCCCATCAGACCGTGAACGAGGACCATCGGCTCGCCACGACCGCCGCGGCAATTCAGGAGTTCGACGCCCACGCCAACATCTTGCCCGGGTAACGATCCGGTCACGGATGCGCGGTAGCCTGGACGCATGCCCGTGGTGAAGATCAATGCGATCGAAGTTCCAGCCGACGCCGGCCCCGAGTTGGAGAAGCGATTCGCACACCGTGCACACGCCGTCGACAGCCAGCCCGGTTTTCTTGGGTTCCAACTACTGCGCCCGGTCAAGGGCGAGGACCGCTACTTCGTGGTGACGCAGTGGGAAACCGAGGAGGCGTTCCAGGCCTGGGCGAGTGGCCCAGCCGTCGAGGCGCACGCCGGCCAGCGGGCCAACCCCGTCGCGACCGGCGCCTCGCTCCTTGAATTCGAGGTTGTGTTGGACGTTGCCGGGACCGGCGCCGGCGCATAGCGCAAGCCGGGGGCGACGCCGCGGGACCGGATTGTTGGTCGCCGTCGCGCTCGTCGTCACCCTGGCTTGCGGCTGCGCCCACGCAGGCCCGGCTCCGGCCGAGGCCGCCGCCTACGGGGCCCGCATCGACACCAACACACCGCAGGGCCTGCGCGCCAAGCAGACCCTGGACATGGTGAACTCCGACTGGCCCATCGGTCCCGTCGGGGTGCGCACGCTGGCCGCCCCCGCCGAGGTCGACGACGTCGCAGCCGCCCTGGAACGGCTGTGGTGGGACCGGCCCATCACCGTCACCGGCATCGACGTCGGCGCGGGGCAGGCGACGCTGCACGTGCTGACGTCCTACGGCGTCGCCCAGGACATCGAATTGCGCACGAACGACGGCGGTTTGGTGGACCGCTTCGAGGTCACCCTGCGGCCGCCCGTGATCCAGAAATGGGCCGACATCGATGCGGAGCTGACGAAGTCAGGAGCCCGATACTCGTATCAGGCGTCCAAGGTGACCGACGGCAAGTGCACTACGTTCGCGGGCAGCAACGTCGACGAGTCGCTCCCGCTGGCGTCGATCTTCAAACTGTATGTGCTGCTTGCCGTTGCGGACGCCGTCAACGCCGGCACGTTGAGCTGGGCCGATCAGCTGACCATTACCGCGGAGGCCAAGGCCGTCGGCTCTGCCGGCCTCGACGAACTGAAGC
>JAVRPF010000144.1:0-3386 GCA_032162385.1 Mycobacterium sp. | reverse complement strand
GGATGGGGTTGACGTTGGCCGAACGCAGGGCAATCACCGAGACGACCGCGACTCGCTACCAGCTGGCCAGTAAGCGCGGTAAGGGCGCGATCCTCGACGAGTTGTGTGCCAATACCGGCTGGCACCGCAACCATGCCCGCAAGGCACTCAAAGCAGCGCTGCAGCCCAAACTCGTGACGCCAAGGAGTCCGCGGCCGTCAAAGTACGGGCCGGATGTCATTGCCGCACTGACGATGTGTTGGACCGTGCTCGGAATGCCAGCCGGTAAGCGGCTGGCGCCGATGTTGGCCGAACTCGTGGCGGTCTTGCGCCATTTCGGGGAGCTGGCCATCGACGAGGACACCGCGGCGCTGTTGGTGTCGATGTCGGCGGCCACCATCGATCGCCGCCTGGCCGGTGAGCGCGCCAAGTATCAGCTCAGGGGGCGCTGCACCACCAAGCCGGGATCACTGCTCAAAAGCCAGATTCCGGTGCGCACCTGGGCCGATTGGAACGACGCCCAACCCGGGTTCGTCGAGATCGACCTGGTCTGCCACGACGGCGGCAACCCGGCTGGACCCCATGCGTTCACGCTGACGGTCACCGATATCGCCACCGGCTGGACCGAGAACCGCTCAGTGCCCGACAAGACCGCCAAATGCGTCCTGGCCGCACTCAATGACATCGCCTACAAGATGCCGTTCCCGATCCTGGGGGTGGACTCCGACAACGGATCAGAATTCATCAACATCCACTTGTTGCAATGGTGCAGAAGGCACCAGATCACCTTCACCCGCGCGCGGCCGGCGAACAAGAACGACGGCTGTCACGTCGAACAGAAGAACTGGGCGGTGGTGCGCGCCGTGGTCGGCTACCACCGCTACGACACCGCCTCAGAACTGCTGCTACTCAACGAGATCTGGCAGTTACAGTCCAAGATGACCAACTACTTCTACCCGCAGCAGAAACTGATGTCCAAGGTCCGCAACGGCGCCAAGGTGGCCAAGAAACACGACATCGCCGCCACCCCGTTCCATCGGGCGATCGATCACCCAACCATGACCGTGGAGCGCATCGTGGCGCTGACCCGGACCTACTCCCTGATCAATCCCGCCGCCACCCAGCGCCAGATCCAAGCCCTGACCAGTGAGCTCCTCACAATAACCACCAGCAAAGCCGGACCCGCCACCAAAGCCCAAGTTAACAAGCGCGCACGTTCACATGAGGCAACGAATCCACCTTCGCGCGCATCTTGACATGAGGCAACAGGCACCACCGAACCCGCCGCCTGTGGATGAAATCGCGACTGTGGATAACTCACCGCCGCAACGGTTCCGCCGCACCGAACTTGTCATAGCCCCGGCGCAAGCTCGCACCAAGTACAACGAAAGGCAGGGCCCACCATGTGCTGGCAGTGTGATCACCCGGACAAGACGCTCGACGACTACCTCGCTCTGCTGCGTGCGGAGATCCTGGCGCGCGGCTGGATCGTGCAGTACGTCGAGGATGACCGCACGCCGTACGCGTACACGATCGGGCTGCACGAGCGTGGCTTACCCGAGTTCCTCGTCACGGGCCTGCCCCCCAAGCGGGCCCTATGGCTGCTGGAAACCTTCGTCAAGCGGGCGTTGGTCGGACGTCGACCCGCCCCGGGAGAGCGGCTACCGCTGCCCGCGGGGACTCGCCTCGAGATCGTGAAGGTCGAGCACCCCGACGCTCACATGGACATGGCCGTTGCGATCGAAGGCCGCGACATCCAAGCCGTGCAGCTGGTGTGGGCGGACGACCGTGGTCGTTGGCCGTGGGCCAATGGGTTCGACGGCCGACGAACACAGCCGGTGCTCGGCGTGCGAGCCGCCTAACGGTCGGGCTCAGAATGCGTAGCGGTGGTACTGCGCCATGTAGCGCAACGCCTTGACCCTGGCCATGACGTTGACCATCAACCGGTAGTACCCGGGCAGCTGCTTGAAGGTGTCCGACTCGATGGCGGACACCCAGGCGAGCAGGCGCACACCGGGCACCGCGTCGAGGATGTCGTCGGGGCCGTCGATGCTCCAGTGCAGCGTCGCTCCTGAGCGGCGCACCACGGGGTTCATCCACTGCGACTTAACGCCGAGGGCGTTGAACGCGTCGAACTGCAACTCACCGGACGGCGCATGGTCGACGACTCGGCGCAGCAGGGCTACGCCGTCCTCTTCGGTGAGGTACATGGTCAGGCCCTCGCCGACCATCAGCGTCGGGCGGCCCCGCGGAATGTCGGCGAACCAGGCCGGGTCGGTGACCGATGCGGCGATGACGTGGTAGTGGTCGCGCGTTGGGTAGAGCTGCTGGCGCAGCTGCGCGACCTCGGGGTAGTCGACGTCGTACCACTCGACCCCTGGACCGGGATCCAGTCGAAAGAATCTTCCGTCTAGTCCACAGCCGGGGTGCAGGACGACGGCGTCGGGATTGACCGCGAGGAACTGGCGGGTCCAATCGTCGAAATGAGCGCTGCGGGTGGTCACCGACGGCGAATTTCCCGGCGTGATCGCCGTTTTCTTCCAGTCGTAGTCGATGCGGTCGGCGATCTCCTTGGCCAGCCGGTCACCCAGGATGGGCTTCGGAAGGTCGGCGTCCAGCGCCTTGGCGTAGAACGTGGCCAGCATGGTCTGCGGGGCGCCGGAGAGGTCGACGTGAAGTTTCTCGGTCATGACATTCGACGCTAGTCCGGTTGCAATCGCGGAGGGCATTCATTGAACGCCGCCCGGCGTGGCGTTCAACCGAATAGCGTTGGTGGGCATGCGGATCGACGCGCACGCGCACTACTGGACGGACGGCTACCTCGACCTGCTCGTCGAGCTGGGCAAGGCCAGCACCGCCACCCAGCGGGGATCGGCGCGGGCGGCGGCGCGGAACTCGACTCCCGGCTGGGGCTGATGGACCGCGCAGGCGTCGACGGGCCGTCGCTGCGGCCCGCTACGTCAACGACGAGTACGCCGCGCTGGTATCCACGCATCCGGATCGATTCCGCGCGTACGCAGCCACGCCAATGCCGCACATCGACGCATCGATAGCCGAGATGGCCAGGGCCATAGACGAATTGGGCATGGTCGGGCTGACGATGAACACCAGTGTCCTGGATCGCGCCATCACCGACTCGGAGTTCGAACCGATCTTCGCCGAACTCGACCGGCGCGCCGCGATCTTGTATCTACATCCTGCGGGCAACGGCGCATGCTCGCCGCGAGTGGACCGCCACCGCATCACGTGGATGGTGGGAGCGCCATTCGAGGACACCATCGCCGCCATGCGGCTGATCACGTCCGGTCATATGCAGCGGCACCCGGCGATCAAGGTCATCTGCCCCATCTCGGCGGCTCGCCACCGATGATCACCCGTCGCGCCGACGACCACGTCGCGTGGGAGGC
>JAVRPF010000143.1:0-3269 GCA_032162385.1 Mycobacterium sp. | reverse complement strand
CTTTGCCTTTGCCCGGCCGCGGCCCATAGGGGGACCCCCTCGCGCAATAACGGAGCGGCCCGATTAGCAGGCGGCTCCGATCTGAGTGTGTTTTATCGTCCTGTCACCACTTTACCGTGCCCTCCGGTTCCGTGCTGGCAGGCCCGGCCCAGCGTCGGCCGCCGAGCCACCGGGTTCAACGCGGCTGGCCGCGAAGTCGTTCCACGGCAAGCCGTCCTGCGCCCACCTGGTCGGTGGCGGGCAGCGAATCGGGGTCGATCGCGGCCGCCACCTGAGATTCGCCGCCGGTGGTCAGTTCGATGTCGGCGGGCAGTCCGCGCTTGAGCAACGCGAGTGCGATCGGGCCAAGGTCTACGTGGTCGACGACGGTGCCGAGCCGCCCGACCGCGCGCCCGGCGGCCAGCACCGGATCGCCGGTGGCCGGGCGGTCGGGGTCGCCGTCCAAGTGCAGCAGGACCAGCATGCGCGGCGGTTTGCCCAGGTTGTGGACCCGCGCGACGGTCTCTTGGCCGCGATAGCAGCCCTTGTCCAGGTGGACGGCGCCCTCGCCGGGCCCGCCGATCCAACCCACTTCGTGCGGGATGGTTCGCTCGTCGGTGTCGACGCCAAGCCTGGGCCGCAGCGCCGCGACCCGGTGCGCCTCGTACGCCCAGACGCCCGCCGGCCGGACCCCTGCCGCCACCAGCCTGGCGTGCCAGTCGGCGGCGGCGTCCCGGGGCACCACCAGGTCCACCTCGTCACTGCCCATGGTCCGAATGAAGCCGCCGCCGGTCAGGGGCGCGGCGGTGGACTGCGCGGGCAGGCAGTCGACCCCCAAGGCGGCGAGTACCGCCTGGTCGAGCACGCCGGGACCGAGCAGTGAGAGCACCGCCAGATCAGCGGGTTCGACGACGACGTCGGCCCAGAACACCATCTTGCGGAGATAGGTCAGCAACGGTTCGGCGCGCCACGGCTCGGTGTCGATGATGGTGGCGCCGTCCAGCTGGGTCTGCACCCAGTGATCTTCGACACGCCCCTGGCCGTCGAGGCTCAGATTCTCGACCACCGCTCCGTCGGGAAGTTCGCTGACGTGCTGGCTGGAGATGGTGTGCAGCCAGGTGCGCCGCTCGTCGCCGGTCAGCTGCAGCGTCGGGCGGTGGGAGCGATCCACGATCACGGCGGTGAGCGCCGCGGCGCGCTGCTCGCCCAGTGGATCGCCGTAGTGCCACACGGCGCCTGCGTCGGGGCCGCCGTCGGGGGCGGGAACTGCGGACATGCCCCAACTCTACGGAGTTCACGGCGGCGGAGTCGCCAATGCATCGGGCGGCACTACCGTCAGTGCTCGTGGTGAACGGATTCGGGATCGTCGTCACCCTCGATGGTGCGACGATCGACCCACGCGCGCCGTCGGTGTACGCCGACGACCCAATGCTGCTGCGTGGCGACGGCGTGTTCGAGACGCTGTTGCTCCGCGGCGGCAGGCCGTGCCTGCTGGGGGCGCACCTGGCCCGGCTGGCGACGTCGGCGGCGATCATCGGTTTGGCCGCACCCGAGCCTGCCCGCTGGCGGCACGCCGTCGCGGCCGCGGTGGCGCACTGGACCGGCGAGGGGGACGCGGTGCTGCGGTTGGTGCTGGGCCGCGGACGCGCAGGGAGGCCGACGGCGTTCGTCACGGCCTCGGCGGTGCCCGATCGGGCTGTCGCGGCGCGGCGGGACGGCGTGGCGGCGGTGACCCTCGACCGCGGCGCGCAGGCCCCCGGCGGGGCACCCTGGTCCGTGGCCGGCGTGAAGTCGCTGTCCTACGCGCCGAACACCGCGGCGCTACGGCACGCCGAACGTCTCGGCGCACAGGACGTGGTGTTCGTCGGCTCCGACGGCTCCGTGCTGGAGGGGCCGCGGTCGACGGTCCTCATCGCGACCGATGACGGCGCGCTGCTGACTCCGCCCGCGTCGCTGCCGATCCTGCCGGGCACCACGGTCCGCGCCGTGTTCGACGAGGCGCGCGGACGTGGCCTGGCGTGCCGGGAACATCCGATCGACGTCGCCGATCTCGTTGCCGCACAGGGTGTCTGGTTGCTGTCGAGCGTCACGCTGGCCGCAAGGGTGCACACCCTGGACGGTGCGCCGTTGCGGCAGCCGCCCATGGCGGCCGAAGTGGCCGGCCTGGTCGAGGCCGCGATCCTGCGCGCCGATTGAGCGGCACGCGAAAACTGGTTGTCGGCCTCTGACTTCGGGAGTACGGTCGCTCGTACACAGGGAAGGGGGTGGTCCGACAAATTGATTGACTTATGGACATGTGAGGTGGCTGCCAGCTAGCAGCGCCGGGCGTATTCGTTGCTCAACGCGCAAGTGAATCACCTGCGCGCGCTGGCGAATTCCCCGCAGCCACCCGGCCCCCGAGCCCCTCGGCCCGTCCAATCCAGGAACCAAGGCTCGGGGGCCGCTCCATGTGTGGGGGTGGCTCTTCCCTACCGGGTGCGCAATGTTGCGGCGATGCGCACCGTGCTGGCCCCGGTGGTTGCCGTGGTCATGCTCGCAGCGGCCTGCGCGGCGCCGAACGAGACGGCGACGACGCCACGGTCCGAGCGGTGCACCACTGACTCGCTGGACACCCTCTACCCCGGCGTGCTGACCGTGGGAACCGACCAACCCGTGTATCCGCCCTGGGACATGGGCGACAACCCAGCCAGCGGCGAGGGCTTCGAATCGGCCCTGGCCTATGCGGTGGCAGACCACCTGGGCTACCCGCGGGACGACGTCCGGTGGGTGCGGGTGCCGTTCAACACCGCGCTGAACCCGGGCCCGAAGTCGTTCGACATCAACCTCTCCGAGTTCTCGATCACCGAGCAACGTCAGGGTGCCGTCGACTTCTCCTCGCCGTACTTCGACGTGACGCAGGCCGTCGTCGCGCGAAGACCTCGCCTGCCGCCAACGTCCGCGATCTGGGCGGCCTCAAGTCGATGAAACTCGGTGTGCAAGTGGGCACTACCAGCTACACGGCCGCGACGGCCGTGGGCGCCAACATCCCGGTTTCGGTCTACAACACCAACGGCGACGCCAAGATGGCGCTGAACACCGGTGAGATCGACGCGCTGGTGGCCGACCTGCCGACCGCGTTCTCCGTCGACGCGTTGCGGACGGATGGCACGCTGACCAAGCTGCAGGAGCGCTGGCTCGCCAATGCCGGCAAGGCACTGTGCTGTCCTAGGAGTGTCGTGAACAATCACCCACGGCTGTCGCCTGTCGGCGCTCGCAGGCCATGCGGCGCCGCCTGGCGCGTCATCGCCGCA
>JAVRPF010000142.1:0-3090 GCA_032162385.1 Mycobacterium sp. | reverse complement strand
TCCACCCAGCGATTCTCCCAGAGACGACACCGAAACCCGTTGCGACACACCGACCTAACAAAATACAACTAGGCGGCGCTCGGCCTGGATTCGTGCGACCTCCTCGTTGATCGCGCGCTCCACCAGGTTCGCGTCGAGGCCCAGTGTCGTCAGCGTGCTCGCAGTCGCGCTGTCGGTGGACAGGATGCCCAATAGGAGGTGTTCGGTGCCAACGTAGTTGTGCCCCAGCCGGAGCGTGGCGGCATGCGTGCCCCGCAGTGCCGCCATCGCGTCGTCGGTGAACTGCAGTGCTTGCAATCTGGGTGCCGTTGGCTCGGTGTCGCAGGACGCCCCGGAGGTGCCGAGCGCGGTGTGCATGTCCTCGCTGGCGATGCCGGTGTCGGTGACGATGGTGGCGGCGAGGCCGTCGGGCTCGCTGAGCAGCGCGGCCGCCATATCACTGGCATCGATGCGCGTCGTTCCGGCCTGTCGTGCCATCGCGTCGGCGACGAGTAGCGCCCGGCGCGCGTACAAGGTGAATCGCGAGAACAGCTTGCCCTGCGGTATCGGGTCTGAGCCGTCCCAATGCGGTACGAATCGCTTCCGCACCGCCTGCTTGGACACCCCCATTCGGGCTCCGATCTCAGTCCAGGACTGCCCAGATCGTCGTGCACGGTTGACGAAATGGCCCAGCAGCTCATCGGCCTGGTCGGTCAGCAGCGATGACACTGTCATCGCTTCGCCGAGGTAGTCCAGCGGCGCGCCATCAGGATGCAGCCGCTCCACGTAGTGGATCAAGTTGTCTATGGAAGCCGGAAAATCAGCCATCCGACAACCTTAGGTTGTCGCCGAATCATCGACAACCTCGGGGTGTCGAGGTGCGTGTCTTGACAGTGAGTGAGCAGTTCGCCTGCCCGGTCACCACACAGCACCGAGGCGCCCAGCGACTGGCGAACCAACCGCGCGGCTTGGTCGATTCCACCCAACAGCCTCGACTCTCAATCACATCGGAAATCTCACGAGATGGCCCTAGAACGCCGCGCGGGCCCGCCACGCCCTGGCCGGCGTCGCGTTGACGACGTCGCCGGTGAATCGTTCGAGCACCAGCGCCTGCGTCGCGGCGAGATGTCGACGGGCGATGCGCTGCGCTTCATCCGCCCGGCCGGCCGCGATCTCGTCGACCAATCGCCGGTGGGTTCGCACCGCGCCGCGCGCCTCGGCCGCTGACGGGTACTCCCCCCGCTTGGTGAGCGCCGCAGCCCACTGCTGCTCCTGTGCCGACCACAGGGCGACGAGGCTGCGCACCACGTAGCGGACGGTGTCGTTGGGGGTGAAGGCGACGACGAGGTCGTGGAACTCGCGGGCGATGCGGGTGAACGCGACGCCGTCAGACACCGCGTCGGCGGAAGCGTCGACGTTCTCGGTCAACGCGGGCACCACGGCCGTCAAGCGGTCGGGACGTCGGGCCACCTCGGCGGCGCACTGCGGTTCGAGTTGCAAGAGGCCCTCGGCCAGATCGCCGAGCGTGACGCCCGCGCCTTGCAGCACCAGGCCAAGGTGGTAGGCGGCCGAGGATTGGTCGGGCCGGTGCACCTCGGCGCCGCCGACGCTGCCGCGCCGCACGGTGATCAGGCCCTCCGTCTCCAGGATGCGCAGCGCCTCGCGCACCGACGGATAGCTGACGCCGAACTCGCGAACCAGCTGATCCTGCGTCGGCAACCGATCCACCGCGGGGCCCACCAGGATGCGCTGGCGCAGTTCGGCGGCCACGGTCTCGGCGATGCGGTGCTGCGGAGTCCGCCCTCCTGGCACCGAAGTCACAACGTGAATACTAGCAATCCTTATAAGGATTGTCCTAGGATCGTCGGGTGGACTTCGAGATGAGTCGCGAGGCGACGGCGTTGCGCCATGAACTTCGCGGCCTGGTGAAAGCACATGTGCCCGACGACTTCCTGGGCGCCTTCACCGCCGACCCCGCCGACCTCGCGACGGCGCAGGCGTTCTGCCGGCTACTCGCCGACCGCGGAATGTTGTGCATGTCGTGGCCGCCAGAGTTCGGTGGTCGCGGGTCGTCGGTGTGGGAGCAGACCGTGGTGCGCGAGGAGATGTGGGCCCACCACGAGCCACGCGGCGCGCAGTACATGGGCGTCAACTGGGTCGGACCGACACTGATGCGGTACGGCACCCCGGAGCAGCAGCGCACGCATCTGCCGCCAATCGCGCGCGGCGAGGTGATCTGGTGCCAGGGCTTCAGCGAGCCCGAGGCCGGTTCCGACCTTGCGTCGCTGCGGACGTCGGCGACCCGCGACGGCGACGGCTGGCGCATCAACGGGCAGAAGATCTGGACGTCCTACGCCACCATGGCGCAGTGGTGCTTCCTGCTGGCCCGCACGACCCGTGTGCTGATCCTCGAGGAACTGGGGCGCGCCGCCGCGACCAGCCGCTACCTCGGCGCGGTGCTCGCCGTCGGCGCATTGACGGCGTTGTCGCCCAACGACTCCCGAGACGCACTGCTTTCGGACGTCGGCACCGGTTCCGTCATCACAGCTCTGGTGACCGATTCGTTCCGTCTGGAACGTTCCGCCGACGGCGTGCGGCTGTCGGGTCGCGCGGAGTTCGTGCCAGACGCTGCCGACGTTGATCGCGTACTCGTCATCGCCGACGACGACGGGGTTGCGGTGATCGTCGACGCCTGCGGGCTGACCGTCACCGAACAGCCGGTACTCGACCAGACCCGCCGACTGGCCGTCGTCGTCGCCGATGGCGTCGAGCTCGACGAGGCGTCGGTGTGGCAGTTCGACGGCGACCCCGCCGCCGCGGTGCAGCGGTTGCGTGACCGTGCGGCCGTCGCGGTGGCCTGTGACAGTCTGGGCCTGGCCGAGGCGATGCTGGCCGCGACCGTCGACCACACGTCGGTGCGCCACCAATTCGGGCGTCCGATCGGCTCGTTCCAGGCGGTGAAGCACGCGTGCGCCGACATGCTGGTGCACACGTCGGTGGCGCGGCAACTGGTCGGTGCGGCCGTGTCCGCGGTGTCCGATGGCGCCGATGCGTCGGTAGCGACGTCGATGGCCAAGTCCTACGCCTGTGCCGCGGCGGTAGACGTCGTCG
>JAVRPF010000141.1:0-7517 GCA_032162385.1 Mycobacterium sp. | reverse complement strand
CGCCCGGCTCGTCGTCGTCGAGGTGCGCGAGTGCGGCGATCACCAACTGGGAGGCCACTTCGCCTGCGGCGTGGCCGCCCATGCCGTCGGCCAAGGCGAGCAGCCGCGCACCGGCGTACACCGAGTCTTCGTTGTTGGCGCGGACCAGGCCGCGGTCGCTGCGCGCCGCGTAGCGGAGGACGAGCGTCACGGGCGCAGCTCGATTACCGTCTTGCCGATCCGCACGGGCGTGCCCATCGGAACCCTAACCGCCGTCGTCACCTTCGCCCTGTCGAGGTATGTACCGTTGGTCGATCCTAGGTCTTCGACGTACCATTCGGCCCCTCGCTGCGACAGGCGGGCGTGCCGTGTCGACGCGTAGTCGTCGGTGAGGACCAGCGTCGAGTCATCGGCGCGGCCGATCAGCACGGGCTGGGCGCCCAGCGTGATCCGGGTGCCGGACAGCGCGCCCTCGGTGACGACGAGTTGGCGGGCGACGTGACGGCGCTGGCGATTCGGTAGCAGGGTGCCGCGCAACGCCAGGCCACGCTTCACCATGACGGCGCCGGTGGGGGCGTAGAGGTCGGTGCGCAGTATCCGCAGCACCGACCAGATGAAAAGCCACAACAGCAACAGGAATCCGACACGCGTCAGCTGCAGAACTAGCCCCTGCATCTGACGTCCTCTCCGTCACCGTCCCATAGCCGTAGCGTCGGCGCTAGCATGACTCGTTCGGCTACCTTCGGCAACGTCACGATACTTGGGCGGTGATAGGCGTGAGGGCGAAGCGAACAGCTTTCACCCAGGCTGTGACCTGCCAGAGTCGTCAGTGAACGCGGACGATGATCTCGGAGTGGCCCAGCCGGATGACGTCGCCGTCGGCCAGCTGCCATTCCTGCACCGGCGCATTGTTGACCGTGGTCCCGTTCGTGGAGTTGAGGTCCGACAGCAGGGCGACCTGGCCGTCCCAGCGGACCTCCAGATGCCGGCGTGAGACACCGGTGTCGGGCAGCCGGAACTGGGCGTCCTGGCCGCGGCCAATGACGTTGGCGCCCTCACGCAACTGATAGGTCCGGCCGCTGCCGTCGTCGAGTTGCAGGGTTACGTTCGCGCCCGCGGCACCGTAGCCCGCGCCGCCGTACCCGGCAGGCTGTCCGGGCTGCTGGCCGTAGTCGTACCCGGGCTGGCCGTAGCCACCCTCGGCGTAGCCGCCCTGCTGCTGGCCATAGTCGTAGCCTGCGGGCTGCGCGTAGTCCTGGCGCCCATAGGCCTGGGGGCCGTAGCCGCCCTGCTCGGGATAGCCGCCCTGCTCGGGATAGCCGCCCTGCTCGGGATAGCCGCCCTGGTCGGGGTAGGGCGGGCGAGCCTCGGGCCTGCCGTACTCCTCGTGGCGCGGCGGAGCGGCCGGCGGGCGGCCGTAGTCGTAGTCACCGGCGGGCTGGCCGTAGCCGCCCTGACCGCTGGCGGGCGGGGGCGGGGGGTAGCCGCCCGGAGCCGGGCGCTGACCCGGGTCGGGGTAGCCACCAGCAGGAGGCGGGCCGTAACCGGCAGGGGGGCGCTGGTCGTACGGCGGCGGCGGATAGCCCTGCTCCGGGTAACCACCCTGTTCGGGGGGATAACCACCCTGCTCGTACGGCGCGGGCGGCGGCGCCTGCCGCGGCGGGTAGCCGGGTGCCGGCGCGCCCTGCGGCGGGTGGGCGCCCTGCTCGGGCGGGTACGGTGCGCGTGGGTCTTCACCCTGGCGTCCGTAGTCGTAGTACTCGTCGCCGGGCTGACCTTGTCCCTGGCCGCCGCGGTAGCTCGGGTTGTCGCTCATTGGGGGTACTCCTGGTTCTGCGGTGTTCGCGCGGTCTCGGGCGTCCTCGGCGGGTTCGCCGCTGGTCGAATCTGGGTTGACCGCTCCACGTGTGCGGAACTGGCCGGTATGCAGGTTCGGTGACGGTTCGAATCTGACGACCACCTCACCATACGTTTGCCACCCGTGATCATGGATGTAACCCTCCAGGTATCTGGCAAAAGTGGTCGATCTGAGGTCGCGGTCGGCGCTCACCTTCTGATGGTCGGACCCACTGAGGGTAATGACGTAGTCGTTGGGGGCCAAAATGCGCCCACCACCGACAGCGCGTGCGCCGGTCTCGGCTTCGCGCTGCAGCATCGCCTCGACTTCCTGCGGCACGATCGCTCCGCCGAACACGCGGGCGACGGCGTCGCCGACGGTGGACTCGAGTTTCCGTTCGAAGCGGCCGACAAGGCCCATGTCACCGCCCACCTCGATCGTCGTCGTTCCCGGTCTGCCCGGACCCCGCGTGTCGCGAAGCCTCGATGCTGCCTTCATGGTATCGGCCCCGTACGCCGCAACGGGACCTACAGAACTCTGAGAATCGGATCGCGGCAGGTCAGAGGCGGCTCCGCGGCTCCGACCAGCGCCATCTGCACGGTTGGGGAGCGGGCCGGTGTGCGTGATAGTCTTCCCCGGTTGTTGGGGCGAGTGGCGGAATGGCAGACGCGCTGGCTTCAGGTGCCAGTGTCCTTCGGGACGTGGGGGTTCAAGTCCCCCTTCGCCCACAACGAGCGGTTCTACGAACTGCGGGCATAAGGGTCACGAACTCATTTGGGTTCGTGACCTTCGTGTTTGGTGGGCGGCTGCGACCCTCGTCTCATGCGGCGTGGGTTGGGGACGTTGGTCGTCAGATCCCTTTCCGGACGACACAGGGTAGCCGCAACCAGAGGTGGGCGGGTTCCCGCCTTGGGGTCGGTTGTATGCGCTCGTCAAGGCCCAGCGCGGCGGAAGTCCGCGGCTGGCGTCTAGACACCGTCCACCCTGTGCGCGCACTCTCACAGCACCCGCCGCGGATCTATCTACACTCCACCCGTGAGTCCGAACGTGGCGCAGGATGACACATCTGCCTCGCGGCGGCTGCGCAAGCTCGCCCTCGACGAGGAGATCAGAAGTTGTCGGCGCTGCGATGGGATGAACATCCCCCTAGTCACCGCATCCGCGCCCGGCTACGGCAGCCTGAGCTCACCGGTGGCGCTGATCGGACAGAGCATCAAGCGTGCGGGCCGTGGAAAGAACGGCATCTTCATCAGCAACGTGATGCACTGTCATCCGCCGAAGAATCGCGCGTCCCATGAGCACGAGATCGTCAACTGCTCCCAGTACCTTCACCGCGAACTCGAGATCGTGCGGCCCCGGCTGGTGATCACCTTGGGCCATGACGCCGAACGGGTGCTGACGTTCTTCTATCCGAGGGCGCGGGTTTGTAAGCCGCCGTTCAAGATTCCGCGCGGGCGCCTGCCGAAGAGTGTGCCGAACGTCTTTCACGCGAAGCACCCGTCGTGGATCCAACGCCAGCACAACGACGAACTCGAAGACGAGTTACGTGTCGTCTGTTGCAGCTGGCATCCGGTGGAGCTTCGATCGGGCGAGCGAGCAAGCGGGGACATAGTTCATGAAGTTCCTCGACGACGCTGCGGTTCTCGCCCATGGCTTCCGGTTCCGTCCGGCATGGTGGTCACCGCGGGTGCCGGAGAGTTGGGGCGGCTTCCTCGAGCAGCTACCTGCACAGGAGCGCGGCTACCACCGGATCACGCGGGCGGACTTGCTGGCAGCCGCCACCGATCACGGGCTGCCGCATGCGCTGCTGGCCGTTACGCCTGGGGAACGGGCAGTTCGGCATTCCTCATCGGCCGCCGAGCTCGGGTACTCCGGGACAACGACGCTCGACGAGTCGACGAGTCCCTGCACGCAGTCGCCGAGAAGCTGCGGAACGGCAACACCGTCGAGGCCTACACCTCGATGCTGCGCGGAGGGTCACACGATCTGAAGCATCTCGGGCCGTCGTTCTTCACCAAGTTCTTATGTACTACTGAACACTGTGCGTGGCTAGGAAGACGCCATGGGTAGTAGGCGCATCTGCGCTCGCGGAACTTCGGACAGTTAACGACACCAGCACCGTCCCGGCCGCCCGATGCGAGCCCCGCCTGATCTATCACGATGATCCGCGCCGGCATCACCTCATCGGCGCGGCTTCCGATGAGCTAGGTCAGGGATGTCGGCGCACCGGCCCTGCCCACAAAGGGCGTCCCGCGTCGGGTGGCCCCTGGCTGTGCTTGCGGTGGTATGTGACCGGGATCTGAACTGGCCCAGCGGGATTGGGACGTGTGCGCCTCGGCGCTGATGGACCCGAACTGCGCGGTGGGGGCGGCGCGGGGGTGAGGTTGGCGGTGCGGTCGTAGTCGGCGCGGCGGTCGGGGTCCCGCAGCAGGCCGTAGGCGGCCAGGACCTGCCGCAGCTGGGTGTCGCCGACCGCTGCTGAGCCGGTGTCGGGGTGAAGGGCGCGCAGCTTCGCACGAAAGGCGTGGGTGATCTCTGCCGGGGTGGCTGTGGTTGTCACGCCCAGCACCGCATAGGGATTGAGATTGTCGTTCATCGAGCGTCTCCGCGCCAAGCAAAGCAAGTTAGGACAAAGCAAGTTAGGACGGGGTGCCTGCCGGGCAACGGGCTGATCAACCGGCAGCCCGCCTCAGTTTGGCTTCCCCCTTACCGACGGGCAGTCTGCGAGAGCGCTACTGCATGTCGTGGGTAATCCCTTTGCAGGCCACGGGGGCCCGCCGCCGGCGGAGAGCGCCAGCCAACGGCGGGGCCACCCGGGCTGCGCAGTGACATCGCGCGCGGCTCACTTCACGGTGTGCCACTGTCGGTGGCGGTGCGCGCGCAGGTCGGGGACGTGACGCATGCGTCGGGCGCGGTCACAGTGTGGTTCGGTAGCTGTGGACGGCGCGCGAGTCACTGCCCGCTGGTGTTCATCGCTGATGGCACCACCTCCATTGCTCGACAACCCTTTCAGTGACCCCGCTGTGCCGCGGGGGAGATCGTTGGGTGGCCCACACTGGCAGCCCCGGCCATCGTCGTGCGGGCCAGCCACCCCGGCGAGCTGGGTGGGTGATGGCGGGCCGGCGCAGCGTTGCGGTCAGGGTCGCGACCCGCTGTGGGCGGCGCCGGGCGGCGGGCATCTCGGCGTGTGGTCCGGTGAGCGCGTCCTCGCGCGAGGCGGTGTCGTGCTGCAGGCGCATCCATTCGGCGCATACGATCGCCTCAGCCTCATCCAGCACCGCCTCAGCCAGCGTGTCGGTGGTCATCTCGCTCACCTCCTTCACCGTGAATGCTCGCCGCCGCCCGGCCCTTCTCGGTTAGGCGTTGATGGACCTCTTTTCGTCGTTGCTGGCGATCTTGATGCGGCGCGGCTTGGCCTTCTCGGCGACTGGGATGCTCAGCCGCAGCACCCCGTTGTGGTAGCTGGCCTGGATCTGGTCGGCGTCGAGAGTCTCGCCCAAAAACAGCTGGCGGCTGAACACGCCGCGGGGGCGTTCGGCCGACACCATCTCCCGATCCTGATTCAGGCTGGGGCGCTCCGCGTGCACGGTCAGGACGTTGCGCTCGACGTCGAGATTCAGCGAATCTTCTGTCACGCCGGGCAGGTCGAGCTCGACGATGAACTCATCGCCCTCGCGCCAGGCATCCATCGGCATCACCGCCGGGCGGGCCGCGGTGCCCAACACCTGCTGGGTCCAGCGGTCGAGATCACGGAATGGATCGGTACGCATCAACATCATCTCCACCTCCCACGAGTCCATCAGATCATCTATGCGATCTGCTATAGATTTGTATATAGCACTGGTGATAGGTTCTGGCAAGAGGAAATTTTCGAATGAATGGGACAACCCGTTGAACCAGAAATCGAGCGCCCGATCCGGGCGTGGGGTCTACAGCATCTCGGTGGCCGCCGAGCTGTCCGGCCTGGGCCCGCAAGCCCTGCGGCTCTACGAGCAACGCGGACTGCTCGCCCCCGTCCGTAGCGCCGGCGGCACCCGCCGCTACAGCGACGACGACCTGCAGCGCCTGCAGCGGATCACCGAACTGCTCGCCGACGGGGTCAACATCGCCGGTATCGGCCAAATACTGGACCTGCAAGACCGAAACACCCGGCTCGAATCCAGACAACACCCAACTCAAGTCCGACAACTCGCTGCTGAAATCCGACAACGCCCTACTCACCTCCGCCCACCGCCGTGGCAGAACGCACCATGGCCGATCGCAAGCCAAGAAAGGGGAACGATCGTGACCAGCGCTGACGGTATTCCACCGGCCGACGACATCCCCGAAGCCGATCTGGCCGAACAGCGGATCCCTATCGATGACAGCGCCGACGAGGAAGGGCTCGATCCCACCCACCTCAGCAGCGCCAGCGCTATGGATGCCAACCCAGCCGATCTCATCGACCAAGCCATCAGCGTTCCATTGCCCGCCGATGACTACGAGATCGAGCAGTGAGCGATCCGACAGGTACTGCCGCGCTCTCACTCATCGGAGGGCACGGACCGCTCATCATCACCGAGTCGACTCGTTGACCGGCGCGGCGGCGATAGGCGTGTACGACGCACAGCTGTGTTTGGGGTCGATTGGCCGCTCTGGTAAGTGGGATCGGGAACGAAGCACCGTTTCGATCCTTCCTATGGCGTAGCGTTAGCCGCGCGGAGGGCAGGCTGCATCCATATTGGTCGCCAGGCGGCGTTGGCCAGGTTGCAACCGCGTCGTTAAGCAGTTGGCGCCACTCTCCGGTCGGCGCCCTAGTCGGCGGCGACATTCCCGGCGAACAACCCCTGTGGAGAGATGTCCGCTCACCGCAATGCGGCCGCACAGAGAGTCGCTTCACGATGATCAACTTCTCAGTGCTTATGACACCCAATCGACTATCTCCCTCGACGACTTATGGGAAGCGGCGCTGCCCGAAGTCATTGAACAACTGAGTGAATCGGGATACACCGTCGAGGAAGAGGACTCACCTCAGGAGACAACAACTCGGACAGACAGCCGGGTTGACCGACATCAACGACCGACGGACGCGCTGACCACACCCCATCCACAACTACGCTTGACACGTGGTGCGCGACAACGAGGTCATCGATGCGGAGCGGCTCCTAGCAGCGATCCGCCGCTGCATTCGCCGCTAAGGCGGTAACCCATCCACCGCACATCGACACACTTCTTGACGAGCGCGCCACATTGTGGCCAATGTCAGGCGATGGATGACCGCCGTCGAGCAAGGCCGACTCTTGCAACGACGGCTAAGTAGCGAAGGGCCCCAGCAACGCCTCACCGGCGTTCACTACGGCGGATTCATGAGCCAGTCGGTTGAACAATGAACACTTTCAGATACGGCACATATAAGTTCCTCTACGCCGTCGATGCCGACAATGGTCGACCGGGCGGGCCTTGATCCTCGACCAGTTCGTGGCAATTGCACTGAAAGTGATTGGTGGGTGCGACATCTCGCGGACCGGTCCCTGGAGCCATCGACCTACGAGCACTGGCTCGACCACGCGCACAGCACCGCAGCTGCCGAAGGTGTGCGGGCCGACGCCGTCGAGATGGCCTATTTCACCTACGGACGGAAGATCGCGGCCCGGCGCTGACGGTCGCGGCAGCGGCATCAGGAAGAGGCGAGCTGAACATCGTGCCGCTGCGCCCAATCAAT
>JAVRPF010000140.1:0-2503 GCA_032162385.1 Mycobacterium sp. | reverse complement strand
AATCGACCGTGGGTTCGCCGACGATTGCGGCCACCTGCTCGCCAAGGCGATCGTGTTTGGTGAGATCAATCGGGACGAAGCCGACCTCTCTGGCGTGGCTCAGCCGAGCCTCGTTCATGTCGCCGATCATGATCACGGCCGCACCCAGTAGCCGGGCGGAGGCGGCGGCCGCGAGGCCGACCGGACCGGCGCCGGCGACATAGACTGTCGAGCCCGGCTTGACGCCCGCGGTCAAGGCGCCGTGGAAGCCGGTTGGCAGAATGTCCGTCAGCATGGTCAGGTCCATGATCTTGGACAGCGCCTGGTCCTTGTCGGGGAATTTGAGCAGGTTGAAGTCGGCATAGGGGACCATGACGTAGCGGGCCTGGCCGCCAATCCAGCCGCCCATGTCGACATAGCCATAGGCGCCTCCCGCGCGACCAGGGTTGACCGTCAGGCACACGCCGGTATTCGTTTCCCGGCAGGTGCGGCACCGTCCGCAGGCGACGTTGAACGGCACCGACACGAGATCTCCCAGATCGACCATCTCGACATCGGAGCCCTTCTCGATCACCTCGCCCGTGATCTCGTGCCCGAGCACCATGCCTGCCGGGGCACTTGTGCGGCCGCGAACCATGTGCTGATCGGATCCGCAGATATTGGTCGAAATGACCTTCAGGATCACACCATGCTCGATCTTGCGGCCCCGCGGGTTCTCGAACTTGGGATCGGCGATATCCTGAACTTGGACTTCTCCTGGCTTGGTGTAGACGACACCACGATTTTTGCTCATCAGAAAACCCTCTTGCTTTGTACTCCAAAGAATTGAGCCAATTTAGGGACGAGCATCTGCGGGCAGCAGGGCTTACCCGCGCCAAGCGGAGTTGCGGATCACACTGCAAAAATTGCCGCGGGTGAAATGTGGATCCTTATCCGCGAGCACGTCGGCCTTGACGTTGCCGAACGTGGTCTCCGGCTTGTGCTTGATACCGTCGTAGAAGGTCTGGATGATGTCTTCCTTGAAATGCGCACTGCGCGGGTGTGCATGAACCACCGCCTCGCGCTGGGCATCGCTGTATTCGGAATAAGCCAGGCCAAGTACGTCCATTTCGACGCCGGCTGTCACCAGAGCTACGACCGGGTGCATGTGCTGCGGGATGCCGGGCGTCGTGTGCAAGGCGATCGCGGTCCAAACCGTGTCGATATCCTGTTGCGCTATGCCGTGGCTGTGGAGAAAGTCGCGGGCGGCATTCGCGCCATCGACCTCGAAACGCTCGGTTTGGCTGCTGTGCTGATCAGTCAAGCCCATATCGTGGAACATCGCGCCCGCATAAAGCAGTTCGGGATCGTATCGCAATCCACGACGCTTACCTGCCAGAGCACCCCAATAGTAGACGCGGCTCGAATGGTGAAACAGCAGGGGCGTCTCGGTGTCACGCACCAGCTCCGTCAGGTTTCGAGCGAGCTTGCTGTCGGGAATCTTGATTCCCGCAAGATCGGCATTCATCGTAAGGTCGATAGCCATTGCAGGTCTCCTGCCGGTTGATCTTCTGAGAAGTTGACTGCGGGATCGTCGTCGCGCCAGCGCGAAGGCGTGAAGCTGAAGTAGGTTCGCAGTCCACCGAGACCATTAAATTTCATGTTAGAAAGCGCTTCCGTGCGGACGTTCGAGCGGGAAAGTATTTGGCGTCGACCGAGGATCAACGCGCGGTGGTCGCCTGCTCGTAGGCGTCCAGCACGCGGCTGGAATAGACGAGCGCGGCACCGGCATTGACTGCCGTCGCGACGCCAAGCGCTTCGGCGATCTCTTCCCGCGAGGCGCCGTGACGCGCCGCCGCTTCGGCATGCACGGTGATGCAGCCGTCGCACCGGGCGGTGACCGCGACCGCGAGCGAGATCAGCTCGCGGGTCTTCGGCCCGAGCAGATTGGTCTTCTGGCCCGCGGCGCTCAGCGCCTGATAGCCCTTGACCGTGTCGGGGCTGAGTTTGGCGATTTCGCCGATCCGACGCGTGAGCTGCTGGCGATAGGTGTTCCAGTCGAGCATGGACATGTTGCTTCTCCTGATTCCTGGCGCGTTGTTTGCGACTGGTGCTATCGAGTGTCATTGCAACGCCTGTTCCGCCGACCATGGGGAGTTATCTCCAGATGGCCAGGTTGTGATCATTCGGTGGGTCCCTGCGCCGAATCCAGGGGTAACGGGGTCGCACCTAGAATGAAGCCGACGCCGCGGACGTTGCAAATGAGGGCGGCCTCATTTGCCGCGTCGACCTTTCGGCGTAGACGGCCCATATGAACATCCACGAGGTTCGATTCAGGAACAAACTTATAGGCCCAGACCTCTTTGAAGAGCGTTGCCCGCGTCAGCAATTTGCCACTCCGTTGCATCATGTATTTGAGCAACCGAAACTCGCGCGGCCGTAGATCGATCTGACGACCGCCGCGCTTCGCAGTTCTATCGAGGAGATCCAGCTCCAGCGGTCCGACGCGCAGCACCGTTTCATTCGGCGGGGCATGCAGCTGGAC
>JAVRPF010000139.1:0-3113 GCA_032162385.1 Mycobacterium sp. | reverse complement strand
ATTGATCTGCGGCGTGCAACACGTCGCTCACCGTTCGGACGATGGACGGGAACCGGATGCGCCCGGCCAGGAACGCCGCCGCCGCCTCTTCGTTGGCGGCGTTGTAGACCGCGGTCAGGCAGCCACCCCGGCTTCCGGCGTGCCGGGCCAGCGCGACGGCCGGGAAAACCGCGTCGTCCAGCGGCTCGAATTCCCAGGTCGAGGCCGTGGCGAAGTCACACGCCGACGCGGCGCCGGCGACCCGGGCGGGCCAGCCCAGCGCCAGCGCGATGGGCAGCTTCATGTCCGGCGGACTGGCCTGGGCGATGGTGGAGCCGTCGGTGAACGTCACCATCGAGTGCACGATCGACTGCGGGTGCACCACCACGTCGATGCGGTCGTAACCGATGCCGAACAGTAGGTGAGTCTCGATCAGCTCCAGGCCCTTGTTCACCAGCGACGCCGAGTTCAGCGTGTTCATCGGGCCCATCGACCAGGTGGGATGCGCGCCGGCCTGCTCGGGGGTGACGTGCTCGAGGTCCGCCGCCGCCCAGCCCCGGAACGGTCCACCCGATGCGGTCAGCACCAGCCGGGCGACCTCGTCGGCGGAACCGCCACGCAGGCACTGGGCCAATGCGGAGTGCTCGGAGTCCACCGGCACGAGCTGTCCTGGTGCGGCGGCTTTGAGCACCAGCGGACCACCCGCGACCAGCGACTCCTTGTTGGCCAGCGCCAGCCGGGCCCCGGACCGCAGTGCGGCCAGCGTGGGTCGCAGCCCGAGCGCGCCGACCAGGGCGTTGAGCACGACATCGGCCTCGGTGTCCTCGACGAGCCGGGTGACGGCGTCGGGTCCCGCGTACGTCACGTTCCCGATCCGGGCCGCGGCAGC
This sequence comes from Mycobacterium sp., assembly GCA_032162385.1. GTDB lineage: Bacteria > Actinomycetota > Actinomycetes > Mycobacteriales > Mycobacteriaceae > Mycobacterium. The sequence continues at coordinate 2,245 of JAVRPF010000139.1, read as the reverse complement.
CGGATCGGCGACCGCCACATTGGTGACACCGGTCTGAGTGCGTTGGCGATCGAGCAGGTCGGCGTTGCCGCCACCCGCGGCCAGTCCGACCACCTCGAAGCGGTCCGGATTGGCGGCGATCACGTCGAGCGCCTGGGTGCCGATCGAACCGGTGCTACCCAGCACCAGTACGCGCAGCCGCCCGCCGATGGAACTCACCGGTCCATTGTGCCGCGCCGGTGCCGTCGCCAACGAGTCCGAGCCCGTTGGAGCGCAAATGTGACGCAAACACGACGTGGCACCCCACTGCCAAGGCGATCCGGCTATGCGGTTCGGGCCGACGGATCGGCGGTGGCCTCGATCTTCATCACCTTCTCATCGCGGATGGTCAGCACCACGACGGCGAACAGCCGCCCGCGGTCGAACGCCAGCAGCACCGGCTCACCGGCCGGACCGCCGACCACCGTCGCACCCGGCCCCAGATAGCGCATCAGGTTCGCCGCGACGGCGCGCGGCCCGTGGTTGACCTGGGGCGGCGGGGCAGGATCGGCCAGGACCGTGCCGACCCCCCAGACCGTGGGATCGAGCACCGACGCCAGTGCCTCGAGGTCACCGTTCGCGCACGCGGTGATGAACGTGCTGGTGACGCGTCGGTGATCGGTCCGCACGACGTCAGCCGCCCGGGGTGCCGCGTCGGCGAACTTCCCGCGCGCGCGGCGGGCCAGTTGGCGGCACGTGCCCGCAGGCCTGCCGCCGGTCTCGGCGATCTCGTCGAACGGAACGGCGAACACATCGTGCAGCACGAACGCCACCCGCTCCCCCGGAGTGAGGCGCTGCAACACTTCCAGCAGGGCGGTGTGGACCTCGTCGTCCAGGGTGACCCGGTCGGCGGGATCACGTTCGCCCGCAACGTCGTGCTCGGGCCGCAGTACCGTCTCGAGCCGGACCCGCGCCGATCGGAGCTGATCCAGGCACAGCCGTCCCGCGACGACGGTCAGCCATCCCCGGACGTCGTCGATCCCGGCCGGGTCGATTCGGGACAGCCGCAGGAACGCCTCCTGCGCGACGTCCTCGGCCTCACCGACGTCGCCAAGCATCTGGTAGGCGAGATTCACCAGATAGGGCCGGTGATCTCGCCACGCCGCCGTGATCTCGCCGTCCGTACGGGACGCATCGCTCATGCATGTACGACGAACCAACGGCGCGAATAGTTACACGTGGTTCAAGAACCGCCTGAGTGGCTCGCGTCGTGGAGATACTTGGGTATGACGCGGTCGATGCCGCCGCGTGCCAGAAAGGGGCTGTGACATGGGCACCCACGACGAAAGGATCCGAGCCGCGTTCACCTCGCAGGCGGCGACGTTCGAGGATGCGAGGCTCAACGTCGCATTCACGTCGAGTGTGCCGTGGCTGCTGGACCTCATGGCACCCGGAATCGACGACGTCGTGCTCGACGTCGCGGGCGGGACGGGAATCGTCAGCCGCGCTCTGGCCAACCGAGTCGCTCGTGCCGTCGTCCTCGACAACACGCCGGCGATGATCGATGAGGGCCGCCGACACGCCGCCGCCGAAGGGCTGCACAACCTCGAGTTCGTACGCGGTGCGGTCGCGAACCTGCCGTTCGCTGACATGGCGTTCACACTCGTCGTCACCCGATTCGCCCTGCACCACCTGATCGACCCCCGTCAGGCTCTGGCCGAGATGATGCGCGTCTGTCGTCCCGGCGGACGGGTCGTGGTGATGGACCTCGCTGCCTCGACCGATCCGGACATCGCCGAACGGCAGGATTCGATCGAGCGGATGCGCGATCCATCCCACATTCGGATGCCGGCGCGGGGTGCAGTGCGACGATGGCTGCAGGAGTGCCAACTCGTGGTCGAGGAAGCCGAGCGAGAGATCGACCGGCCGCTGGAGGCGTGGCTAGAGCAGGCGGTGACAGACCCGTCGGCCGCCTCCCTAGTACGTGAGGCCTTCGCCAGCGAGCTGGCCGGCGGCGCGGAGACGGGGATGCGCCCGCACCTCGGTGCCGACGGCGCACTGTGGTTCCACCAACTGTGGGAGGTCACTGCGGCGCGCAAGGTGTGAGTGCGGGCGTGCATCCGATACGATTGAACCGCTTGCCTCTGGCGATTCTGCGCATGCAGGGGTCCTGATCGATCAGTTCGGACAGTTCACGATGCAGCGCAGCGCCGATCCGCTCGGTAGAGCGCCTCGTACACGCGTGGTCCGAGGAATCCAACGAGTGCTCCTGGCTCGGCGACCGTGA
>JAVRPF010000138.1:0-2776 GCA_032162385.1 Mycobacterium sp. | reverse complement strand
GATCGTTCCGTCGGTTGTGACGACCGCTTCCGCGCTGGTGCCGTCGAACAACACCCGGTCGACTTCGCAGTGTCCCCGGATCGACAGATTCGGCCGGCGGCGAACCTGCTCGCTCAGATACGTCAATGCCGTGCTCTGGCGGACGTTGTCGACGGTGTTGAGGGGGTAGGGGAAGACGCCGTTCTGGATGGGCCCGTTCGGGTCCCCCACCTTGTCGAATCCGAGATGTACCGAGGCGTCGATGAAGGCTCGCAGCGATGGGGTGCGCTCGCTGTAGGAACGCTGCCGGATGGGGAAGACACCGGTTCTGCCTCGGTAACGATCGTCGCCGTCGGGAGTGTTCTCCAGCATCTTGTACGTCTCGAAAACCTCAGGGAAGGACCATCCTTTGATGCCTCGCGCCGTCCACTTCTCGAAGTCGTTACTGCGGGCGCGAAGCGCGACAGTCGAGTTGACCGCGGAGCTCCCGCCGAGTGCCTTTCCTCGAGGGACGGGAATGTCGGGGGTGAACGGGCCTCCCTTGGCCGTGTAACCCCAATCGGTTTCGTGGTCTCCGCCGATGTGGGCGGGGTTGAGGAGTACGTCGGGGGTCACCCCCGGCGGGTACGCCGCTCCTGCTTCCAAAAGCAGAACGTTTCGAGATGGATCCACCGACAGCCGGTTGGCCAGAACTGCTCCGGCAGATCCCCCTCCAACAATCACGACGTCGAACATCCCATGCTTACCTTGGGCCGTCTGGATCATGTCGTGGGCGATTCCGGCAGGGGCAGGCAGAGTTGTCATCATCGATCGTCTCCGGGTTGGGTGGGCTGGCTAAACACAGCCGACCACGACGGGGGCAACCCGTCCTCAGTAGTCACTACTAGCTCCCCAGGCTGGACTACGGCACCGTGTCCCCCGACGACGTGTGACCGATTGATTGACAGTCATCGCCGCTGTGCATGCCAGTAACTGCACGTCGCCGCGCCCGCAGCCCTTCCCGCATCCGGGCTGCGATGGAGTTTCCCGAGGTAGGGTTCATCGTGGCCACATGGCCGCTGGTCGGCCGGCGCAAAGAGTTCTCGCAGGTGACGGCCGCCATCAGTGCCCGGCGCGGGGCGGTGATTATCGGTCCGGCTGGGGTGGGCAAGACCACGCTGACCTTGGCGGCCCTGGATTGGGCCCGCGAGCGGGGGATGTCGTCGGCCCGCACGACCGCCACCCACGCGTCGCGTGATTTGCCGTTCGGGGCGTTCGCGTCGATGCTGCCGCCCGAACCGACACGACAGGACCTGTCCCGGGCCGACCTCGGCGTGCTGCTCGGGCGTTACGTTCGGGCGCTGGTCGAGGGAGCGGGCGGGCGTCCGCTGGTGGTGTTCGTTGATGACGCCCACCTTCTGGACGTCGGGTCTGCGACCCTGGTGCACCAGCTTGCCCTGACCCGCTCGGCCACGGTGTTGGCCACGGTGCAATCGGGTGAGTCGGTTCCCGATCCGGTGGTGTCGTTATGGAAAGACGGCCCGGCCGAACGCATCGCGATAAACGTCCTGACCGAAACGGCCATCGAGGAGTTGCTCGCCGCGGTGCTCGGCGGGGCGGTGGATACGGCATGCGTGCGTGCGCTGGTCGATCGCTGTCGGGGGAATCCGCTATTTCTGCGGGAGCTGGTGACGGGGGCACTGGAGTCTGGCGCGCTGGTCGAGGCGGGAGGCTTGTGGCGTCTTGCCGGCACCCTGCAGCCCACCGACCGACTGGTCGAGCTGGTGGCGCTGCGGTTAGGTGACCTCACCGGCCCCGAGCGTCACGTGTTGGAGCAGCTCGCGGTGGGCGAGCCGCTGGGACAAGCCGACCTGGACCAATTGACCGATGCAGCAGCGGTCGACACCCTTGAACGCAAGGGTCTGATCACCAGCCGCATCGACGGTCACCGGCTGCAGCTGTGGCTGGCCCATCCCGTCTACGGGGATGTCATGCGGGTGGGGATCGGCGTCCGGCAGCAGCGGATCCTTGCTCGTTCTCGCGCCGAAGTGATCGAGGCGGCCGGCGGCCGGCGGCGCGAGGATACGCTACGGCTGGCATGGTGGCGCCTCGTCGGTGGGGGCGGCAGCGCCGAGCTGATGATGGCCGGGGCGGTGGCCGCCCGGGCCCGCCACGACCATGCCCTTACCGAACGGATGGCGCGCGCCGCGATCGACGCTGGGGGCGGCTTCGAGGCCCGCTTCCTGGCGGCCGAGGCGGCCCACCTGCAAGGCCGCACCGCTCAGGCCGAGCAGGAGGCGGCCGCTCTGGCCGCACAGGCAACCAATGACGCTGAGCGGGGCCGTGTCGCCTTACTGCGTTTTGTGAACACCCACTTCCTGCAGCTGCACACAGCCGACGTCCGGCTCGTCGATGACGCGCTGGATGTGGTCACCGATCCGTTCTGGCGCGACCAGCTGCTGGCAAGCCGATTCTTCGTCAAGAGCTTCCGCAGCGGCCCGAAGGCCACCATGCAGTACGCATCGACCGTGCTCGAGGACGCCGGGTCGGGCCGGGTCACCGCCGCGCACACGGCGGTGTGCTACTGCCTGGTCCGCATCGGCCGTCTCGAGGAGGCCATCGAGCTGCTGAGCCGAGCCGGCCTGCCGCCGATACCCGCAAACGACGACGAGTGGGACCGGTGGACGATGTTCGGAGCCCGGGTTGAGGCACTGGTCTACGGCGGCCGGTTAGGCGAGGCCGAAGAACTTCTGACCCGCGCCTACCGTCAGGTCATCGAGCAACCGTTGGCCGAAGCAACAGGCTTCGTCGCGGGATG
>JAVRPF010000137.1:0-4041 GCA_032162385.1 Mycobacterium sp. | reverse complement strand
CCGGAGGGCACGGTAAAGTGGTGACAGGACGATAAAACACACTCAGATCGGAGCCGCCTGCTAATCGGGCCGCTCCGTTATTGCGCGAGGGGGTCCCCCTATGGGCCGCGGCCGGGCAAAGGCAAAGCAGACCAAGGTCGCTCGGGAGCTTAAGTACAGCTCACCGCAGACCGATTTGAGGCAGTTGCAGCGCGAGCTGTCACACGCCCCAGATGACCCCATCGGCGGTAGTGATGTACCCGATGACCTCATCGAAGAGGACGACTGGCGCCGCTAGTCCGTAACCGGTGACGCCCCGTCGCTCGATCAGAATCGTGGGTGCTGACCGACGAAGTGCGCTCGCGACTCCCCCTTGGCGCCCTTCTTGACGGTGCCCAAGGTCCAGCAGTCGAGGTGACGGGCGGTCAGAATCGCCAACGCGCGGTCGGTGTCCTCCGGCGCGACGATGGCGACCATGCCTATACCCATGTTGAACGTCTTGTCCATCTCTGCGCGGTCGATCCGTCCACGCTGGGCGATCATCCCGAACACCGGCGCGGGCGTCCAGGTGCCCCGGTCCATTTCGGCCGCCAGCCCATTGGGTATCACCCGCTCGAGGTTGCCGGCCAAACCGCCGCCGGTGACGTGGCAGAAGGTGCGGACCTGGGTCTCGGCGGCCAGCGCGAGGCAGTCCTTGGCGTAAATCCGGGTGGGCTCGAGGAGTTCCTCGCCCAACGTGCGCCCGAATTCCTCGACGTGGCCGGCCAAATCCATCCGGTCGATCTCCAGCAGCACCTTGCGCGCCAGCGAGTAACCGTTGGAGTGCAGCCCGGTGGACGCCATCGCAATGAGCACGTCGCCGGGCTTGACCCGCTCGGGCCCCAGCACGTCGTCGGCCTCCACGACGCCGACACCCGTGGCCGAGATGTCGTAGTGGTCGGGTGCCATCAGGCCGGGATGTTCGGCGGTCTCGCCGCCCAACAGAGCGCATCCGGCGATCACGCAGCCGTTCGCGATGCCCGACACGATCTGCGCGACCCGTTCCGGGACGGTCTGCCCGACGGCGATGTAGTCCTGCAGGAACAGCGGTTCGGCGCCGCACACCACCAGGTCGTCGACGACCATGGCGACGAGGTCGAGTCCCACGGTGTCGTGTTTGTCCATGGCCTGGGCGACGGCCAGCTTGGTGCCGACGCCGTCGGTCGACGACGCCAGCAGGGGTTCGCGATAGCCGCCCCGCAGCGCGAACAGCCCGGCGAAGCCGCCTAGTCCACCGCGCACCTCGGGCCGGGTGGCCTTCTTCGCCAGCGGTTTGAACAGTTCGACCGCGCGGTCACCCGCGTCGATGTCCACCCCTGCCGATGCGTAGGAGGCGCCGCCCGGTTCGGCTTGTCCGCCCTTGCCCGTCATCGCTGATTCGCCCGCAGACCCTCGCTCATCGTGCCCAAGATTACCGGTCCGTACGACGCGGGTGCACGCGCCACTACTCGGGCTGATTTCGGCCAGTCGCCGCCCGCGAATTCGCCGTGTGTGACACCCTGACCGATCATGAACGGAGTTCGCTGGTTGGCACCGGCCGCAGCTGCGGCGATCCTGGTCTCGATGGGTCCCGGCGCGACGGCCTCAGCAACCCCGGGACTGGGCGTCGAAGCCGAGACGCTCTCCCAGGCGACCGTCGACGGCCAGGACTACATCACCAAGCAGATCACCATCGCCCCAGGCGGCAGCACCGGCTGGCACTGGCACCCGGGTCGGGTGTTCGGCGTGATCCGCGAGGGCACGTTGACCCACGACATGGCTAACTGCGCGGAGGACGGCATCTATCCGGCGGGCTCCCCCGTCACCGAGGGCACCGGTCCGGACAACGTGCACATCGGCCGCAACCTCGGCCCGGACCCGGTGGTGATGTGGGTGTCCTACATCGTTCCGGTAGGTAGCCCGCTCACCAACGACGTACCCAATCCCGGCTGCCCGTTTGAATAGCGCGCTCAGCGGACATCCGGTCCCGCATCCGCTCCGAATACCTTTCGTGCGTGGACGACGGACGGAGGAGGGGTGTCGATGTCGGATGGAGGCAACCGTCGCTGCCTGGTGACGGGCGCGACCGGCTACATCGGCGGGCGGCTGGTCCCGACGCTGCTGGACGGGGGTCATACCGTACGCGCGTTGGCCCGCGATCCGGACAAGCTGCGCGACGCACCGTGGCGCGACCGGGCCGAGGTGGTGCGCGGCGACCTCGGCGATGTCGGGTCCCTGGCCGAGGCATTCGGCGGCGTCGACGTGGTGTACTACCTGGTCCACTCGATGGGCACGTCTTCCGACTTCGTCAGCGAGGAGGCGCGGTCGGCCCACAATGTCGTCGCCGCCGCGAAACAGACCGGGGTGCGGCGCATCGTCTACCTGTCCGGCCTGCACCCGGATGGCGAGCTGTCCCGGCACCTGCGATCGCGGACCGCGGTCGGTGACATCCTGATCGATTCCGGGGTCGAGACCCTGGTGTTGCAGGCGGGCATCGTCGTCGGGTCGGGTTCGGCATCGTTCGAGATGATCCGCCACCTGACCGACCGGTTACCGGTGATGACCGCCCCGAAGTGGGTGCACAACGAGATCCAGCCGATCGCCATCGACGACGTGCTGCACTATTTGGCCGAGGCGGCCGACGTGGCGGTGCCGGAATCGCGCACCTGGGACGTCGGCGGACCCGACGTGTTGGAGTACGGCGACGCGATGCAGGGCTACGCCGAGGTGGCCGGGCTGCGGCGGCGGATCATCGTGGCGCTACCGCTGTTGACGCCGACCATCGCCAGCTGGTGGGTGGGGCTGGTGACGCCGATCCCGTCGGGGCTGGCCCGGCCGCTGGTCGAATCGCTCGAACATGACGCGGTAAGGCGCGAGCAAGACATCGACGCGGTGATCCAGCCGCCGTTACGGGGCCTGACCAGTTACCGCGACGCGGTCATTCAGGCGCTACAAAAGGACGGTTCCGCGTCACACGGTGGACGGCGGCAGCTGATGAGGTTCAGTTCAGCTGAGCCGCAGTAGTTTTCAGGGACGCTGCGTTCAAGGACGTCGCAGCGCGGAGGCGTTGTCGTTGTGGGCCTGGAGCGGAATGCCGGTGCGCGCCGCGGTCTCCAGCATCTGCTCGATCACGTTCTTGCCGAGCGCGCTCTCGCCGGGCAGTTCGATCGGGTAATTGCCGTCGAAGCACGCCGAGCACAGCCGCGAGGCGGGCTGCTCGGTGGAGGCGATCATGCCCTGGCGGCTGATGTAGCCCAGCGAGTCGGCGCCGATCGCCCGTCGCACGCCATCGACCATTTCGTCCTCGTCGGCCTCGAAACTCGAGGAGTTCGCGATCAACTCGGCGGGCGTGGCGAAGTCGATGCCGTAGAAGCAGGGCCATTTCACCGGCGGTGACGCGATCCGCACGTGCACCTCGACGGCGCCGGCCTCGCGCAGCATCCGGATCAGCGCCCGTTGGGTGTTGCCGCGCACGATCGAGTCGTCGACGACGATCAGCCGCTTGCCGCGGATGACTTCCTTGAGCGGGTTGAGCTTGAGCCGGATACCGAGTTGGCGAATGGTCTGCGACGGCTGGATGAAGGTGCGGCCCACGTAGGCGTTCTTCATCAGGCCCTGCCCATAGGGGATTCCCGAGCCCTGGGCGTAGCCGACCGCGGCCGGGGTGCCCGACTCGGGGACGCCGATCACCAGGTCGGCGTCGACGGGCATCTCGCTGGCCAGCCTGCGGCCGATGTCCACCCGGGTGGCGTGCACCGAGCGGCCGGCGATGATGCTGTCGGGCCGGGCCAGATAGACGTACTCGAACACGCACGCCTTGGGCGTCGGGTTCGCGAAACGGGTGGACCGCACGCCGTCGGCGTCGATGGCCAGCAGCTCACCAGGCTCGATGTCGCGGACGAAGGAGGCGCCGACGATGTCGAGGGCGGCCGTCTCCGACGCGACGACCCAGCCGCGGTCGAGGCGGCCGAGCGACAGCGGTCGCACGCCGTAGGGGTCGCGCGCCGCATAGAGGGTGTTCTCGTCCATGAAGGTCAGGCAGAA
>JAVRPF010000136.1:0-5142 GCA_032162385.1 Mycobacterium sp. | reverse complement strand
GCAGCACCAGATCGTCGACGACGCCGGTGTAGGTGCCGTGCAGCAGGTCGGTCACGGTGTACTCGCCGACGCTGGAACGCAACCGCAGCGCGGGAGCCCGGCCCGCGGCGCGGCGGGTGGCGCGCTCGTCGTCGCTCAGGTTGCGGCACGTTCCCGGATACGCCCCCTCCGGAGCGTGCGGGGCACGCGGCGCCTGCAGGATGTCCCTTCTGCTGCAGAAGCATTCGTAGGTCAGTCCGCGTCCGGTCAGCTCGTCGATCACCACGTTGTAACGGGGTCCGTGTGCGCTCTGATACTCGGGCGGCGCGTCCCAGTTCACCCCGATCGCGGCGATGTCCCGCAGTTGCCGCTCGGCCACGTCGGCGAACGTCCGGTCGTCGAGGTCCTCGACGCGTACGAGGAACCGTCGCCCCGTCGACCGTGCGAACAGCCACGCCAGGACCGCCGTCCGCAGATTGCCGATGTGCAGATCGGCGGACGGGCTGGGCGCGAACCGGCCCGCGGGGCTCATGCCTGGAATCTAACCTGGGCGAGCGAAGCGACGGGAGATGACAGCGCCCGCCCTCAGGCGACCGCCGCCAGCCGTGAACGCGCCTGCCGCACGCACTCCGACCAGCGGGCTCCTGGCGCGTACACGGCGGTATCACCCGGGAAGGCGCTCGAGATCACCAAGTCGGGCTTCAGGCCGGCGAGCAGCCGCAGACTGTCCGCCAGCGGCGCAGCGTCGCTGATGGGCGGGATGTAACCGGCCACCCAATCGCCGTCGGAACCGAGCATGATGGTGTCGCCCGTGAACAGGTAGCTCTGGCCGTTGGCGCCCGGTACCAGGTAGCAGGTGCTGCCGGGGGAGTGGCCGGGCGTGGGGATCACCTCGATGCCGTTGGCGTCGAGATGCCGGCTGCCGACCGGGACGTCGATGTGGGTGTGTTGTCCGATCTCGACCAGTTCGGCCACAGGCGCGTGCAGGCGCGCCCCGAAGCGTTCCGCGACCCGGCACAGCATCGGACCGGCTTCGTCCCGGTGCGACAGGTAGTGGTGGGCCACTCCGCCGAGCGCCGCCAGCTCGTCGAAGTCGGCGTCGGTCTGGGTTCCGTAGAACAGCACGTTGCCGTGGGGGCCACCGGTCCACAGGTAGGCGTGGGTGGTGAGCCCTGGATAGGGGTTGTCGACGCGGGTCTCCCAGAGATCGGCGCGAATGGGGCGCATGGTGTTCCTCCTCGGTTGAGTCACACCAAGCCTGAAACATGAACCACACTTGAGGTCAAGGGCTTTTCGTCGTGCAGAAGTCAGCTTGCCTTGGTCCGGACGTCCTGGCTTTGCAGGGCCACCGACGCCGTGTCCGCGGGTGACTGGGTCCCGACTCCACGCCCCTGGACCGTGACGGCCAGACACGTGCGGTCGCCTCGGAACAGGTCGCGGGAGAACTCGCAGGGTGTTCCGTTCTGGTCGTAGGCGACTCGGGTGATCAACAGCAGTGCCGACTTGGGTGTTATGTCGAGCAATGACGCCTCGTCGGCTGTGGCGTTGACAGCCTCGATCCGCTCGTCGGCACGGGAAGTGACGAGACCGTAGAGGTCTTCGAGGATTTCGTAGATCGATCCGCCGAGCTGTTGCTCGAGTAGTCCCGGAAAGGCGTCGGCGGGAAACTGCGCGAGCTCCAACGAGATTGGTGATCCGTCTGCCAGGCGGAGACGCTGGATTTCGATGATGAAGCCACTTGCGTCGACGCGCAACGCCTTCTGCGTGGTGCGGTCCGGCGGGGTGATCTTCGTGGACAGGACGCGGGTCCCGGCGACGTAGCCTTGGTTCGCGAGGAACGCGGGCACGCCGACGACGTCGGACAGGCTGCGTTGAATCTGGGCGTGGCTGATGAAGATGCCGCCGGATCGGCCGATCACCCGATGCACCAGGCCCGCCTCTTCCAAGGCCGCCAACACCTGCCGCAGACTGGAGCGGCTGGTGGCGTAGCGCTCGGCGAGATCGCGTTCGCTGCCCAGCTTCGCACCGGGTGCGCCTGCGTTGATGTCGGCAACGATCTGGCGTCGCAGTTCCTCGGTCGGCTTCGGCACGAGTCGCTCCTCTTCCGATTTGTAGGCCCAATTCTAGGGAGGCTCCCCTATTGCTCCGCGATCGCGGCCTGGGACTCCGGCAGGATCTGGCCGCCGTCCACGACCAGGGACTGACCGGTGATGTAGGCGGCTTCATCGGTGGCGAAGAACAACGCGGCGTTGCCGATGTCCGCCACGCTGCCGAGCCGTCCCGCGGGCACGGCGGCGGCCATTTGGTCCATGTACTCCTTGCCCATTCCGACGAGGCCCTCGGTAATGATGTTGCCCGGCAGCACGGCGTTGATGGTGATGTTCTTGGGCGCCAGCTCCATTGCCGCGGTGCGCAGGAAACCGAGTTGCGCCGCCTTGCTGGCGCCGTAGTGCGACCACCCGGGGTAGCCGGTGATCGGTCCCGTGATCGACGACGTGATGACGACCCGGCCATGCCCGCTGGCAGCCAACGCCGACAGCGCCGCCTGCACGATGTACACCGTGCCCTTGAAGTTGACGCCGAGCACCTCCTCGATGTTCTCGGGGGTGAGGTCCTCGATGCGTGCCGATGGGAAGATGCCCGCGTTGGCGCACACGATGTCCAGCCCGCCGTGGCGTTCCACCGCGGTGTCGACCACGCGACGGCAGTCGTCCGGGCTCGTCACGTCGGCGGCCACCCCGCTCACCGTGCCCGGCCTGTCCCCGAGTTCGGCGACGGCAACGTCGATGTCACCCTGGGTGCGACCGGTGATGACGACGTTGACGCCTGCGGCGGCGAAGGTTTCGGCGATTCCGCGGCCGATGCCCTTGCTGCCGCCGGTGACGACGGCGGATCTGCCTTGCAGCGAGCTGAACATGTTCCTGTCCTTTGGTCAGGCCAGACGGTGGCCGGTGGAACCGAGATAGCGTTCGGCGAGCGTGCAGCTGCCCTCGGCGTAGGTTATCGCCTTGGCGCGGGATTCCTTCGAATGGGTGTGTGTTCCCATCCAGGCGAGCAACAGCAGTCGGCGGAGCAGCACGAACGACGCCAGCATGTCTTCGTCCGCGGTGGCGAACGGGCTGCGGCTGCGGTACCCGGCGATCCAGGAGTCCTGCCACTCGGGCAGCGCCGGGTCGTCTTCGATGAAGGACACTGCGGTGCCGAAATCGTAGAAGTACCAACCGAATCCGCAGTCGTCGAAGTCGATGACCGTGATCGCCGATCCATCGACGAGCAGGTTGGCCACCCGCAGGTCGGCGTGCACTAGCCCGAATCGTTCCGGCCCTGATCCGTATTCCGTCAGGCGCTGCCGGAGGAGTCGCGCGGCCCGGTCCAGCAGTTCGTGTTCGTGCTTGCCGACACCCTCGGCGTCCTGCCAGCGGCCCCAGCGCGGGTGATCGCCGAGGCTGTGCTCCCAGTCCCAAGAGAATCGGCCGAAGCCCGGCGGCCGGGACCACCCCTTCGAGTGGCGGTGCAGGGCGGCCGTGATGCGGCCCAACGTGTGGAAGTCCGCGACGGTCAGCGTCGCGTCGTCGGGTTCCACACCGGGCACCATCTCGAAATGCACGACGTGGCGCTGGGTTCCGTCGTGGTCGACGGTGACGACGCGCCGACCGTCGTGCGTCGGAAGCACGGTGGGCACGGTGACGTCACCGTCGCGCTGCAACGCGTCGAGCCAGTCGAGTTCGGACTCGATCTCTTGCCGGCGGTGGTAGTTCTTGCGATGCACGCGCAGGATCGACCGCGCGCCGGTGCCGGCGTCCTCCACCGCGTAGGTGGCGTTCTCGGAGAGATTCAGCAGGCGCAGTGTCGACTCGGGTGGCAGGTCGTATTCGGCGAGTGCCCGCTCGGCGACGTCGATGTCGTCGGCTACGAAGGCTTCGTCATCGGCCACTGTCAGTCCCGAAGCTGCCCGGCCGCGGCCGTGCGGGCCTTGCCCACTGCCACGTCGAGACGCTCCAAGACGTCTTCGCAGAGGTCTCGGCTCAGCAGAAGGCCCGGTTTGAACTGCAGGACACGGGGATCCAGCGTCGAGAAGATCGCCCATACCCCATTCTCGTAGAGCTCGCGCATCACGAACTTGGCCCCTTCGGGGTGGTCGAACTCCAGGCCGATTACCACACCGTTCTGCCGGATGCCGACGAACCAGTCCGGGTAGTCAGCCTTGATCCGGGCCAGCCCGTCGGCGAACACGGCGGCGATGCGGTGCACCGACGCGCGGACTTCGGGGCGGCTGGTGATCTCCAACGTCTTGATGGCGGCGACGCACCCGAGCTCGGCACCGCCGAAGGTCGAGATGTGGGCGAAGCCGTCCTGATCCAGCCACTGCGCGGCGCGGTCGCCGAGCATCGCCGCGGCGATCGGGTACATCCCGCCGGACAGACCCTTGCCAGCGACGATGATGTCCGGCTCGATGCCGTGCTTGGTGATGCCCCACATCTCGCCGGTGCGCATCAGCCCCGTCTGCACCTCGTCGGCGATGTAGAGGGCGTCGTAGCGCACGGTGAGTTCCTTGACCGCCTCGAGGTAACCCGTTGGCGGCAAGGGGAATCCGTAGGTGGCGGGAATGGTCTCCATGATGACGGCGGCGACGTCCCGGCCTGACAGTGTCTGCTCCATCGCGTCGACGTCACCGAACGGCACCTGGACGAACTCGTCGGGCCGGTCGGAGAGGAACAGTTTGGAGAATCGGTCGTCGCCGGTGGCGACCGCCAGTCCGGTGTGACCGTGGTAGGCCTTGATGATCGACACGATCTTGCGGCGCTGGGTGGCGTGCCTGGCGCTCTTGAGTGCGATGTCGATGGCCTCGCCACCGCCGGATCCGAAGGCGACCTTGGTGATCGACGCGGGCGCCGAGTCGACCAACCGCTGCGCCAGTGCCGTCCGGGCGACCGAGGGGAAGTGGTGGTTGCCGATGTCGAAGTACTGCATGCCGTCGACGAGCGCAGCCATGATCTCGGGATTGCGGTGGCCGAGGTTGTAGGTGCCACCGTTGAGGTGCATGTCGATGAGCCGGCGCCCGCTCATGTCCCAGAGGAAGTAACCCTCCCTGCGGTCGACGACGAGGTCGACGCCCGCGTCGGTCCAGAACTGCGTCTTGTCCGGATTCCAGTACTTCTTCGC
>JAVRPF010000135.1:0-13654 GCA_032162385.1 Mycobacterium sp. | reverse complement strand
ATTGCTAACGATCCCGTGGGAACAAATTGGAAGGGGCAAGAAGTCGGAGTTCGGCGCCGATGGTGTCGCGGGGATTACTGGTGTCCCACTCCTGCCCAGAAGTTGTTGATGGTCGCGGCGCCTCGTTGTGGGTCTTGGGTAACCACCAGTGGCCCAGTCCCTCGAGCCCTGCGATTTCAGCGCCGGCGCGGGTGCTTGCGCGTCGGCGTTGCTCGTCGGTGCCGGCGAGGTGGTCCTCGCTGGCATGATCGACAGGCCTCGTCGTACGGCGGCTCGCTCGAGATCGCGGCCTAGCAGGGCCATGGCTGGCTGGGCGGCGTCGCGGTAGAGGCGAAGGATGCACTCGCCCATGGTGGCGTTCTGCCCCTCGGCGACGGGTAGTGCAACGTCTTCGTGCATTCCCTTTTTCACCAGTGCCGCAGCACGTTCGGTGACGGGCGGCTCGATCATGGCCGCTATCGCTCCTCGCCGGCTCCCGGGGTCGCCCACACCTGCCCGAGATCGTGCCACCGGTAGTCCTGGTCGAAGAGTCCGATGACGTCGCAGACCCAACTGAGGATCAGGTCGGGCCTTGTCATCGCGACGTTCACCACTCCCACCGCCCCAGTCGTGACCCACCAGATGGACCGGCTGCTCCAAGCGCTCCAACTCGGTGACCAGCCAGCTGCGATACTCTTCCACCGTGGCCGTGAACCCCGGCGGCACGGGGGCGCCGAAACCCGGTGGGGACAGGCGCACGACGGGTCCCTGATGCAGGAACGGTGCCAGTCTGTCCCAGACCGCACTAGTCTCGGGGTTGCCGTGGACCAGGCATACAGTCACGCGCGTCTCCTTTGCATCAGACTCGAACATCGGCCTTTCATGCTGGCCCTTGGCTACCTTGGCGCCCGACCAGTGTCGAACAGCGTAATTTGGTCGTCGTCCGAACCCACCGCGTTCGTGCCGAGTCCTGGCCAGCACCGTGGATGGCAACCGTCTCGTCAGGCCGTCAATTCCACGGTGCTCTCACCGAAATCAGCGACGATCCGCAGATTCCCGCCCAGGGCGGCGATGTAGGAATGCAGCGTGCCGAGCTCGGTGTGCGAGAGGTCGCCGCTTTTTAACTTGGAACCGCGCGCCTGGGAGACCCCCATCAGGTCGGCGACGTCGGATTGACCGGCGTGGCCGTGCGCCTTGCGAATGTCGGCGAGGCGCTTCGGCTGGACGGCGTCGTGCATTTCCCTGCGCGTGACGTCGGCCCGCGCCGGGTCCAGGCGACCCTGCGCGATAGCGTCGGCGCGGATCGAAGATGAATAGGATCCGGATGCTGGCCCCGGTCACCGCGGCCATCGCTTCGTCGTCGAGCGAGAAGTACCAGCGTTCGACCTCCTCGAGCGGGATCACGTCCCACGGCGGTATCGACATTGATATAACTTCCGCGTTATGTGCAACATTCCGTCGAGAATAGGTCGGTTGCGGCGACGGTGAGGTCGGCGGGGATTCGCTGTTCTGCCACATCGGTTTTGGACTTGAATCTCGTCAGCGGGACATCGTCGCCGTGCGACACGATGCTCCCGGCTCAGGGCTGGTGCAGCCGGCCCGCGTCCCGCGTGGACGGGTGGTGGCGGGACAGGAGTCGGGCCTTGTCGGATTCGAGTTGGGTGCTGAGGTGTTCGAGTTCCAGGATGCGAGCGATACCGGTGAGGTTGATTCCCTCGGCGATGAGGTCGGTGATCCGTGCCAGGCGGGTCAGGTCATCCTCGCTGTAGCGGCGGGTCCCGCCGTTGGTGCGGGCCGGGCCGAGCAGTCCGCGCCGCTCATAGAGCCGTAGGGACTGCGGATCGAGCCCGGACATCTCGGAGGTCACCAAGATGCCGTACACACCGCGGGCGGATAGCGGCGTCGCGCCGTCGTCGCTCAACGGGGGCCTTCCATGTCGTCCCATCGCGTCAAAGTTGGTCCTTGCACAAACTATCACCGGTGGTATATAAAAATCTATGTCAGGTCACATAGATCTGGTAACTCAGTCACAGGAGGTGGAGATGATGTTGATGCGTACCGATCCGTTCCGTGATCTCGACCAGTGGACCCAGCAGGTGTTGGGCACCGCGGCGCGGCCGGCGGTAATGCCGATGGACGCCTGGCGCGAAGGTGGTCAATTCATTGTTGAGTTGGACCTGCCGGGCATTGACGGTGATTCTCTGGGTCTGGATGTGGAGCGCAATGTGCTCACCGTGCGCGCCGAACGTCGCGGGCTGGATCGCGAGCGGGAAATGGTGTCCGCGGAGCGCCCGTGGGGGGTGTTCAGCCGCCAGCTGTTCCTGGGCGACACCCTAGACACCGACGACATCCAGGCGAGCTACCACGACGGGGTGTTGCGATTGACGATTCCAGTCGCCGAGAAGGCCAAGCCGCGGCGTATCAAGATCGCCAGTAGTGAGGAGAAGACGGCAATCAACGCCTGATCCGATGATCGCCGCGCCGAGGCATCCGGGAAGGGGGTGAGTGAGATGAACACCGGCACACAACGAGACGATCCGGTGCTGCTCGGTGAGGCAGAAGCGATCGTGGAGGCCGAATGGATACGACTACATCGCGACGAGCACTGGTGGGACCGGGAGCTCGGCGAACTCCTCGCCGAGGTGCCAACACCGCGGCCCCGACCGCCGCAGGCCAGCACCACCACCACCGTGCGCGGCCGGCCACGTGCAGCCCCACCGGGTAAAACGAGGTGGTGGCGCGCGCGGCGCTGCTCCGGACGTCGGGTGCGGGCCACGCAGCGTGCGCCCCCGGCGAGCGCAGCGGGTATTTTCAGTCGAAAGCGTTGGACAGCAACGGAGGTGATGCCCTGAGCGATTACCGCGAGCACGCAATCGGCGCCCTGGCCGCCCACAACATCTGTGAATGGGTGACCGCGTCCGGCGCAGCGTCCGAGTGACCTGCGCGCGCACCGCCACCAGTAGTGGCAACCCCTGAACGTGGGCCGCGCGGCGTCGTTGCCCGCCGGGGGTGGCCCTGACCCAGTCACGGGCCACCCCCGGCGTGCTCCTGCACGCCCATCGGGTATCAACCGGTGAGGAGCGACACGTCCAACCAATTCCGCTCCGGACGGCCCACATCTGGCGGCAAGCAGAGGGAACCGTCCCGCCCCGGTGGCTCCCGGTTCGCCACGCCGCCGGGCGTCAACGCCCTGGATCGTGAACTGAGGGAAAGCGATGGTGCAACATAGTTCCGACCCGTGCACGGTGTTGGGTGTGACACCGGCGGCCAGCTGGGCCCAAATCATCCATGCCTACCGCAGGCAGGTGCGCGCGCAGGTCACTCAGACGCCCGCATCACCGCCGCACATACCACAGCGGTCGCCGACGCCCAGCTCAGCGACGTCTTCGCCGCCCAACCGCCAGCTGCGCCACTCGACAGCGCCTCTACCACGCAATCTCGCCCATCAGCGCGCTGCGCCGTGACGTGCTAGCGATCTTGGGCCGTGCGCCACCCGAGCAGGGAGGCTTCGACATCGCTTTGGCTGAGCATTTTGAGACACACCCGGACGCCGACATCTACTTATCCCTGCCAGGCTTTGGTGTTGTGCTCGGCGCCCAGGTCCTCGGTGAGTTCGGGGACGACCCGAACCGATACACAACCGCCAAGCGTCGCAAGAACTACGCCGGTACCCCACCATTGACCGTGGCGTCGGGCCGAAAACGCGCCGTGCTGGCCCGCCACATCCGCAACTGACGCCTATACGACGCCCTTGACCAATGGGCCTTGTGCGCATTATCGACCAGTCCCAGCACCCGCACCTTCTACGACCAGCAGCGGGCCGCCGGCGATACCCACCACCAAGCCTTAAGAGCACTTGGCAACCGCCTCGTCGGCATCCACCACGGCTGCCTCCGCCACCACACCCACTACGACGAACAAAAGCCTGGGCCGTTTTCATGCCGGTTGTGAACGGATTTTGTGAACGTTGGAGTGGCTCATCGTCTGACCCGGCTGCCGCCAGGCGGTCGAATCGTTGCCTGATGGTGTCGGGGTGTGCCAGAAGCTGTCCTTGGGGGTACGGCGTCGACAGACAGCGGCGGAGGAGGTGTCCCGACCTACTGCGGCGGCGACACCGTTCAACCAACCGCGGAGTTGTCACGGACGGCGGTCAAGAGGATGTCCAGAACGTCCTCTTCGACGTGGTTGGTGTCGACGTCAAGTGGTGACGCGGCCTGCAGGCAGCCCCGCAGTCCGGTACCGCAGGACCTCTAATCGGTGATCGCGAAGGCGTCGATTTCAACGAGCATCTCCGCGCGCGGCAGTCCGGTGAACACCGTTGTGCGGCAGGGCAGCACATCACTGGAGGTGTTGGACAGCACGAATGCACCGTAGGCATCGTTCATGGCCGCGAAGTCCTCACGCGTGGTGAGATAGACACGCAGCATCACCACATCGTCGAAAGTGGCGCCGCCGGCGGCGAGGATGGTTTTGACGTTCTGCCGCGTGCGTGTGGTCTGGGCCCCGACATCGCCCGAATGAAGGTATTCGTTGGTGGCCGCATCGACCGGTCCCTGGCCCGAGATCTGGACGAACGGGCCCTTCCTGACGCCCTGGGAGAAGGTGTGCGCCGGAGCGGGTGCATGGGCGGAGCGCACGGCTGTCTTGTCGGTCATTTCATACCTTTCACGGATTTTCTCGGCGGGGATCCCAGCCGAGTTCGTCGGAGATCGCCTCCGCTGCGGTGCGAACCTGCGGCAGGGCGGCCAGTACCTGTTCGTGGTTTAGGAGCATGTCGGGGACCGACATCGACACTGCGGCGGCCACGGTGCCGGTGCCGTCGCGGATCGGCACCGCAATACAGTTCACGAAGCTCTCGTGTTCCTCGTGGTCCTCGGCGTAGCCCTGCGCGGCAACGAGTTCCACCTCGGCGAGATAGCGTTCGGGCGAGTCGATGGTGCGCTCGGTGAATTTGGCGTACTCGATCCGTTCGGCGATCTGCCGCCACTCCGATCGGGGCCGGCCGGCTACCAGAACCTTGCCGACGGCGGTGCAGTGCAGGGGAGCGGGGCGGCCCACCCGCGAGTACATCCGCACGCTCTGGGTCGCGTCCAACTTGTCGATGTAGACGGCTTCGGCCGACTCGTAGACCGCGAGGTGGATGGTTTGGCCGGTGCCGGCGTTCAACGCGCTCAGGTGCGGGCGCGCCAGGGTCCGCACGTCACGCTGCTCGAGCGCGCGGTTCGACAGCTCGAAGAACCGCGAAGCCAGCTGATAACGGTGATCGGCGTCATGCCGGACGAAGCGTTCTGACTCCATCGTGCGAAGCAACCGCAGCACCGTTGTCTTGTGCACGTCGAGTTGTGCCGCGAGCTGCTCCAACGACTTCGGGCCCTCACCGAGGGCACCCAGGATGGTCAGTGCGCGGGACAGTGACTGGCTCACGCGATTCGTTTCGCAAGCTCGCTCGCGACCTGCAGTCGTGTCCACTCGGCCGCGCCGACTTCGAGTAGTTCCTCGAGCCGGTGCAGCGGTGGCAGCCGTGCGATGTCGCCATGGCCGGTCAAAGCCGCTGCGGCGCACAGATGACCGAGCCGAATCCGTTCCTCGTGCCCGAGGCCGCGCAGAAGTCCGGCCAGGAAGCCGCCGGCAAAGGCGTCACCTGCGCCGATCTTCTCGACGACAGCCAGACGTAGCGCAGGGACATCGACCCGTTCCTGTCCGTGGAAACCAGTCACGATGTGCGCATCGTTCTTGACGATCAGGTGCTCGGGTTGAGGGAACAGCGCCCGCAGTTCCGCGGGGTCCTCGGTGCCGAACACCGCGAGTGCCTCGTCGGCGCCCATGAACACGACGTCACTGTGACGGGCCACCCGCCCGAGCACCTCCGTCGCTTCCGCCGCCCTGTCGAGCCATAGCGCCGGTCGGTAGTTCAGATCGAAGCTGACCAGGCGACCACGCCTGGGCATCGAAACCAGCGACTCGGTCAACTGCGTTGCCGATTGTGACAGTGCGGGGGTGATTCCGGTGACGTGTGCGAGTGCCGATTCTTCGAGCCACCGCACGGCCATCGGCGTTGCGAGGTCGGCCGGAGAAAACGCGCTCGCCGCGGATCCACTGCGGAAGTACAGCATGCGACTCTCGCCAACGGCCAAGTCGCCGGCCGCGGCGGATCCGCCGCCGCGTTCCTTGACGTAAAGGCCGGTGGGCCGCACGGGGTCGGTCACCACCGCCGAGACATCGACGCCTCGTTCGACGAGATGCTGGACCAGGTAACGGCCGAATCCGTCATCCCCGATCCTGGAGATCCATCCGGCCGCGATGTCCAGTTGGGCGAGAACCGTCGCGACGTTGGACTCCGCGCCGCCGGCGGTGCGCTCGAAGGACTCGCAATCCTCCAGAGGTCCCGGCCGTGCCACCAGCACCGCGAGCCCTTCGCCAATCGTGACCGCGCGCGGGCGTGGCGCTGTCGGCGAAGTCACATCGATCTCCTCAAGTGCTTGCGGTCACTAACCCTCTGGTGCAGAATAGCTGCCATCGCACATGCAGCGCAACATGCGTTGCAAAATACGCAACGAACGCGAGGGGGCCCGGCCATGATCGACAACGCAGCCGTAGCCGCGCTCCATGATCGCGTCCTGGGGCCGCAATACAAGGGGCTCCCCGCGGCGGCGTGGGGGAGTACCGTTCGCGATTTCCTGCGCACGACGCCGTCCCTGGATCAGATGTCCACTCCCCTGTTGACGGTGGATCGCGCCGCGATGGAATCGAACGTGGCGGTGATGGCCGACTGGGCGCTGTCGGCCGGCGTACTGCTGGCTCCGCACGGGAAGACGACGATGGCGCCGCAGGTGTGGGCAAAGCAACTGAACGCCGGCGCCTGGGGCATCACGTTGGCCACGCCATGGCAGGTGCAGCTGGCCCGGTCCTACGGCGTCGACCGGATCATGCTCGCCAATTCGATCGTCGACCCCTCGGCGCTGGCCTGGCTGGCCGCCGAGTTGGACCGCGATCCCTCGTTCGACTTCTTCAGCTGGGTGGACAGCGTCCAGACCGTCGAACTGATGGATCACCTACTCGGCTCACGGCCGAGTGAACGGCCCGTCAACGTGCTGGTGGAACTCGGCGCTCCGCACGGACGCACCGGGGCGCGCACGCTCGAGTCGGCACGGGCCGTCGCAGCGGCGGTGCACCACTCGGCGCGGCTCACGCTGGCGGGCGTCGGCGGCTACGAGGGGGCGCTCAGCCACGATCGCGAGTCCGCCGGCCTCGACACCGTTCGAGGGTATCTCGACCAACTCGGACGGCTGCACCGCCAGCTCGCCAACGACGGACGTTACGGCACTGCGGCTTTGATCACCGCGGGTGGCAGCGCGTACCCGGACCTCGTGGTCGAGCAGTTGGCGCACCTGGCCGACGAACAGGGCGAGCACGGTGTGGCCACGTCGGTCGTGCTTCGGTCCGGGGCGTACGTGATTCATGACGACGGGTTCTACGCCGGAATCTCACCGCTGATCCCCGGCCGGACCGAGCGCCCGCTGCGGTCGGCGATGCACGGGTGGGCACGCGCCGTTTCTCGACCCGAGGCGGAACTGGCGCTGCTCGACGCGGGCAAGCGCGACCTACCATTCGACGAAGGGCTGCCGATACCGCAGCGCATGGCGGGTGCCGGCACCGGAACGCTCGATCACTCCGCCGAGATCACCGCGCTCAACGACCAACATGCGTTTCTTCGACTACCCGCGCGCGGTGCCGGCAGTGCTGCGAATGACGTACCGGTCGGTTCAGTCGTGCGGTTGGGGCTGTCGCATCCGTGCACGGCATTCGACAAGTGGCGGTTGATCCCGGTCCTCGACGACGCCGATGCGGCACAACCCCGCATTGTCGACCTAATTCACACCTTCTTCTAGCTTCTAGGCGGCGCGAAAACTCATGACCGACTTGCTCATCCGAGACGTCGACGTGGTCGACGGCACCGGCTCGGACAGATACCGGGCGGACGTGGCGGTGCACGACGGCCGGATTGCGGATATCGTCGGTCCCCGGTCAATCGCGGGAGCGGAACGGATCATCGAACCGAGGCCGGGCGTCGTGTTATCGCCGGGATTCATCGATCTGCACGCCCATTCGGATTTGCGGCTGCTCACCGACCCCGGCCACTTCCCGAAGATCAGTCAAGGCGTGACCACTGAGGTCATCGGCCAGGACGGAATCGCCTACGCGCCGATCGACGATGCCGCGCTGGCCGTGGTCCGCCGCCAAATCGCCGGCTGGAACGGCAATCCGACGGACCTGGACTTCTCCTGGCGCAGCGTCGCGCAGTATCTCGACCGGCTCGATGAGGGGATCACCCCCAACGCCGCCTACCTGGTGCCCCAAGGCACACTGCGGCTGCTCGTGGTCGGTGCCGATCAACGCCCGGCCACGCCCGCCGAGATCCAGCACATGCAAGAACTGCTCGCGCAGGGCCTCCACGAGGGTGCGGTGGGCATGTCCAGCGGATTGACCTACACCCCCGGCATGTACGCGGACACCGGAGAACTTGCCGCGCTGTGCGAGGTCGTCGCCGAGATCGGCGGCTTCTACGCCCCGCACACCCGGTCGTACGGAGCGGGCGCGCTGAAGGCGTACGCGGAGATGATCGAACTCGCGCGCAGCACCGGCTGCCCGCTGCATCTGACGCACGCGACGATGAACTTCAGCGTCAACCGAGGGCGGGCACAGGAGTTTCTGGACATGGTCGACGCCGGTATCGCCGACGGATGCGATATCACGCTCGATACGTACCCGTATCTCCCCGGCTGCACCACGTTGTCAGCCCTGCTGCCGAGCTGGGCGATGTCCGGCGGGCCGGATGCGGCACTGGAGCGCATGCAGGATCCCGACATCCGGTCGCGAATCACCGAGGACGTCAACGTGAACGGCTCCGACGGGTGTCACGGCGTCACCGTCGAATGGGAAACCATCCAGATCAGCGGTGTGGCCAACAGCGAGCTCGACGGGTACGTCGGAAGCACGATCGAGGCGATCGCCGCGGATCGCGGGATTCCCGCGGTGGAGGTCTTCTTCGACCTGCTGTCGCGTGACCAGTTGGCCACCACCATCCTGCAGCACGTCGGCCATGAAGAGAACGTCCGCGCAATCATGTTGCACCCCAAACACATGGGTGGCAGCGACGCCATTCTGGTCGGAGCCAGACCGCATCCGAGGGCATGGGGCACCTTTCCGCGGTACCTCGGTCACTACGTCCGCGAGATCGGCCTGTTGAGCTTGGAAGAGTGCGTCAACCATCTGACCGGACGTGCCGCTGAACGGCTTCGGCTCGCCGACCGCGGGATCGTGCGGGTCGGCTACGCCGCAGATCTCGTGCTCTTCGACCCCGCGGTCGTCACCGACACCGCCACGTTCGAGAACCCGAAGCAGCAGGCGCGCGGAATCAGCCATGTCCTCGTGAACGGCGAGTGCGCGATCGACAACGGCAAGCCCACCGGACGACTCGCCGGCCGCACACTGCGGATGGACTCCTCAAGGAATCAGACCATATGACTACGTCTGCCTCGGCCGCCATGGCGACCATCCTGCAGGACCGGGCACTGGCCGTTGTTCGCGCCCCTGAGATCCCCGATCCCGTGGCGCTCTCGAACGCCCTCGCGCACTCCGGCATTCGCGCTGTCGAGCTGACCTTCACCACACCGGGGGTTCTCGACTACCTGAGCGCCGCCGCGTCCTCTGATGCGGTGCTGGGGATGGGCACCGTCTGCACCCCGGATCAGGCCAAAGCGGCCATCGGTGCAGGCGCACAATTCCTCGTCACTCCTGGGATCCGGTCAGAGGTCGCGAAAGCCGGCTCAGACAGTGATATTCCGGTGATCATGGGTGCCCTCACGCCCACCGAAATCCTCGTCGCACTGGATCTCGGCGCCGCTGCGGTGAAGATCTTTCCGGCCAGCGCCTTCGGTCCACGGTACTTCAAGGATTTACGCGGGCCCTTTCCCGAGGTCGCGCTGATCCCCTCCGGCGGGGTCAATGCGGGCAATGCCGCCGAATTCCTCGCGCACGGTGCCGTCGCGGTCACGGCGGGAACCGACGTCGTTCCATCGCAGGCCGTTGCATCTGGCGATTGGTCCGACATAGCCTCTCGCGCTGCCGCGTTCGTGCAATCACTGAACTAGTCCACACCACCGTCCCGGAAAGGCCCTGCTATGAGTTCCATGATCGACTGGCTCAGAACGTCGACGCCAGGACTGCTGATTCTCTGCGGACTCGCGATCGCGATCCTGCTGTTCGCCATCATCAAGGTCAAGCTGGAGCCGTTCATCGCACTGCTCCTCACCGGCCTCGGACTCGCGCTGGCCGCCGGACTACCCGTGAAGGACATCGTCGGCACCGCGATCAAGAGCGGCGATTCGATACTGGAGACGGGTTTCGGGTCCATCCTCGGACACATCGCGGTGATCATCGGGCTGGGCACCGTCTTGGGCGCAATCCTGGAGCGGTCGGGCGGCGCCGACGTCTTGATGACCAAGCTGCTCGGGATATTCGGCGAACGCGGCGCGCCGGTCGCGATGGGCCTGCTCGGTCTGATCTTCGGCATCCCGGTCTTCTTCGACATCGGCATCTTCGTGCTGGCGCCGCTGGTTTACGTGGCCGCCAAGCGCGGTGGGAAGTCGCTGGTGCTGTACGCGATGCCCATGGTCGCCGGCCTGTCGATGACCCACGCGTTCCTGCCGCCGCACCCGGGACCGGTCGCCCTCGGTGGCCTGCTCGAGATCAGCCTGGGGTGGCTCATTCTGATGGGATTCGTCTGCGGCATACCGGGTTTCATTGCTGCCGGAATTCTGTGGGGCAGCTACATCGGCAAGCGGATGATGGTCGAGGTGCCGCCCGAGTTCATCGTCGAGGAGAACCAGGACTCCGACGGCCCGGGTGGGACGCCCACCGGCGGGGGCGTCGGCACCGTCAAGGAGACGGCTGCCAAGACGGACCGAGCTGTCAAGACCAGTCCACCGTCGGTTGGTCTCATCGCGGCGATCATCGCCATACCCCTGGTTCTGATACTCGGGGCGACGTTCGGCACCCAGCTCCTCGATGAGGGAGCGTTGCTCTCGGTGCTCACCTTCCTCGGTACACCCGCAGTCGCCCTGCTCATCGCCGTGGTGGTCGCCTTCTATGTGCTCGGTGTCCGTCGCGGAGCGAGCGTTCAGGAGCTCAGCGTCCTCACCGGCGAATCGCTGCGTCCCGTCGGCATGCTGTTGCTGGTCGTCGGTGCCGGCGCGTTCTTCGGCAAGGTCATCTCCGCCACGGGAATTGGCACCGCCTTGGCCGACACGATGTCCGCGGCGGGGCTGCCGGTGATCGTGTTGGCCTATATCATCAGCTGTGGGCTGCGCATCGCGCAGGGCTCGGCGACCGTCGCCATCGTCACCACCGGTGGCATTGTGGCTCCGCTGGTCACCGGGGGCGGCTACTCCCAGATGGCGGTGGCCCTGATCGCGATGGCCATCGCGGCCGGTTCCATCATCCTCAGCCACGTCAATGACGGCGGCTTCTGGATCATCTCGAAATTCTTCAACATGTCCGTGAAGCAGACGCTGCAAACCTGGACGGTGCTGGAAACGGTGCTGTCGGTGGTGAGCTTCGCCGTGGCGGCGGCGTTGTTCGCAGTGTTCGGCTGACACCGGCTCGGCGGTGGAAGCGGTTTGATCCCGCGATCCACCAACGCTGGGACGGTGAGTGTTCGAGGCAATGTAAAACGCCCCCCGGAGACTTCTCCTGTGGCCGTTTTCATGCCGGTTGGGGACGAAGTGCCGCGACCGGGACATCCGGAGAGACCAGCGTGATGCGATGACAAACGGAGCGTCGTGCCACGATGAGGCATGCCTGGCCAGGAGGGTGACGCACCAAGCGCGGATAGGATCATCCGGCCCACCCACGCCGATGTCGCCCGGTTGGCGAGTGTGTCGACCGCGACGGTCAGTTATGTGCTCAACAAGTCCGAGGGCCGACGGATCTCGCCGCGCACGACGGAGGCGGTCTACCGCGCTGCTGAGCAGCTGGGGTATCGGCCCAATGCCGCCGCTCGCAACCTCGCCAGCGGCAAGAGCGGTGTTGTGCTGTACGTGGTGCCACGGGTGGCGGTGGGGGAGATGCCGATGCAGGCCGGTAGCCGGATGACAACTGAGCTGGCCCGCCTGGGTCTGCTGCAGGTGCAGATCTTCGAGACTGAGGACGATCAGCATGTCATCGACGCGGTCAAGAATCTCGATCCGGTCGCCGTCACTAGCCTGTTTCCGCTGAGCAGTGACGCCCGCAGCGCGGTGGATTCCGCGAACGTTCACTACATCGAGATCGGGACCCTGCCTGCACTCGGAGATCCGCACCTGTCGGTCGGCGCAATCCGCGTCGAGCACCTGATCTCACGGGGACACCGAAAGATCGCTTTTGCATACACGGGGATCGCCAAATGGCGTGCGCTGGGGGACTATTGGCTCGAGGGTGTCGTCCGCGCAGCCCGAGCCCACGGTCTTCCGCCCATCACTGTCGACGACGTCACCGTCGACAACGCCGCCGATGCCGTGAGGCGCTGGGTAGCAGACGGCGTGACGGCGATCACCATGGCGGCCTTCGGCACCTTCGTGCACTCCGGGCAGGCATGCGTGTGCGGCTCGCGGATCTTCGCCCAGCGCGAGGTCTACGAGCAGGTCGTGGAAGGCATCGCGAACATCGCAAACCACCTGCAGCTGGGTGGCCCGAAGGACGAGGGGAGCATGATCGGACCGCTGATCAGCCAGAAGCAGCTCACTCGCGTTCTGGGCTACCTCGACCAAGGCAAGTCCGATGGCAACGAACTCGTCACCGGCGGGCACCGGCTCGACCGCAAGGGGTACTTCGTCCACCCGACCGTGGTCACCAACGTCGACCCCGCGACGAGCCGGCTGTTCCAGGAGGAGATCTTCGGGCCCGTGGTCACGATCCTGCCGTTCGATGACGAGGACGAAGCCGTCGCCCTCGCCAACGACAGCACCTACGGACTGGCGGCCACCGCCTGGACCAGTAACCTCGCCCGCGCACACCGGATCGCCAAGCGGCTCAAGGCCGGAACCGTCGGGCTGAACTGCCAGCTACAGTTCGACCACTCCATGCCCTTCGGGGGATACAAGCAATCCGGCTGGGGCTACGAATCGGGGAAGGCCGGCCTCGACACCTACCTGCAAACCAAGATCGCCCGGGCGCAGATGTAGCAGAGGGCCCGAGTTACCACTGGTAGGGAAGAAACTTGCCGTTGAAGGTCACAACGACTCGATCACCTTGCGGGTCTTCTTGTTTCGCGAAGTCGACCGAGAAGTTGATCGCGCTCATGATTCCGTCCCCGAACTCTTCGTGGATCAGCTCCTTCAAGGCTTCCCCATACACGTCGAGAGCTTCGTGGAAGCGATAGACGGTCGGGTCCGTCGCCAAGCCATCGTCCGCGATCCGATGGGGCTGGCGTTGAAGCGCAGAGACGACGTCGACGTCGAGGCTGAGCCTCTCGCCAACTGCTTCAGCGGAAGCTCTCGGAACCGGATGTTTGCCCAGCAGTGCCGCGACTGTCCAGACGAGGGGCTTGTCGATGTAGTCGGCCAGTTCCCGCCAGGTCAGCCCCTTCGTCAGGCGTGCTTCGTTGAGGATCTGTCCGGCTTCTACTTTGTCGATCGGT
>JAVRPF010000134.1:0-2502 GCA_032162385.1 Mycobacterium sp. | reverse complement strand
TCGACCAACGGGACGAGTTCGGCACGCTCGGTCTGGGTGGCCAGCATCTTGAGCAGCGACTGGTTGGGCCCCCGATCGCGCTGCCGTGGTCCGGCCGGAAGGGTGTGGACCAGTCGCTCCAGTTCGAGGTGGGTGTCGCGGAGCTGATCGGTGTCGACCAGGTGTTCGGCGAGCTGCCCAGCCAGGCGTAGCACCATCGCGGTCACCGCGGCGGGCGACTTCTCGGTGTCCAGCGGGCCGGGGTGCTCGCACACCACGCGAAACGCCAACTGCCACAGTTCGGTCTCGCTGATCAGCCGGGTCGAGGGCTCCACCGGCAGCAACAGGCCCTGCTCGCGCAGCAGGGTCCCGGCGAAGGCGTGATAGGTCGCCACCGTCGCCTGTTCGTCGACCGCGTCGCCCGGCCCGCCGGGAATGAGACCCGCACCGGCGAGCCGGGCCAGCCTGGTCCGGACGCGGCGCAGCAACTGGCCGGCCGCCTTGCGGGTGAAGGTCAACCCGAGCACCTCACCCGGACGCGCGTGGCCGTTGGCCACCAGCCACACCACCCGCGCGGCCATCGTCTCGGTCTTGCCCGCCCCCGCCCCCGCGATCACCACCAGTGGCCCCGGCGGCGCCGCGATGACCGCGGCCTGTTCGTCGGTCGGGGCGAAGATGCCGAGCGCCTCTGCCAGTTCGGCCGGGCCGTAGCGGGCGGTCACGACCGGCCCCCGATCGCCGCCTGCGCCGGACAGATCGACCGCACAGGGCAGTGCGCACACCCGTCGTTGATGCGTGCCACGAACTCGGGACCCTGCGTGGCAGCGGCGGCATGCCGCACGGCCTCCCGCCATTCTTCGCGCCCCTCGGCGCTCATCGGGTCCTGGTCACGTTCGCATGCCCCGGCCGAACCGACCTTGCCCAGGTAGACCAGACGCCCCCCGCCCGCCTGATCACCCTGCGGTAGAAGACCTTCGGCGATGGCCAGCTGATAGGCCGCCAACTGGGCGTGACGTTGGGCGTCATCCTTTGTGACCGGGGTCTTGCCGGTCTTGACGTCGACCACCACCAGCCGACCCTCGGCGTCGCGCTCCAACCGGTCGACCCGGCCGCGCATCCGCACCCCCGGCCGCAACCCGTCGGCAGGCTCCACGACGCCGTCCACGTCGACCTCGGTACCGACCTCGGTGAACTCCCGGCGCGTCCCGGCCCGCCACTGCGCGAACGTCGCCAGCATTGCGCGGTGGCGCGCCAACTCGTTGGCGGAGTGCCACTGCGCGTCGAACGGCAACTGCGCCCAGTGCCGTTCGAGCTCGGCGATCATGTGCTCCTCTCCCTTGTCGGGATCGGCGACCAGCGCGTGCACCAGCGACCCGAGCGCCGAGCGGACGTCGCGTCCGTCCGCACCGCCATGGCGTTCCAGCAGCCAGCGCAGGGGGCAGTCGGTCAGCGTCTGCAGCCGCGACGGCGACAGCGTCACGACATGGCCCTCCCCCGACCACAACGGTTCGTCGGTGGACAGCAGCGTCGTGCCGTACCACTGCGTCGGGTTGGCGCCGGGAACCCCGGCCGCCGCCAGACGAGCCAATTGTGCTGCGGCACAGGCACGCGATGCCTCGTCGACCGCCTCGGCAGGCGCGCACACCACCGCACGCAACCGTCCGACCAGCGCGGCGGGCGCCAACACCCGTGGCGCATGGATCGGTACGGGCTCGGGCTCCGCGTCGCCGTCGGTGGCCAGAGCCGCGAGCTCGGCGCAGAACGGGGACGGCAACGCCGACTCGTCGCCCTCATCACCGTCGACCGCTGTCACGACGACGTGCGAGCGGGCCCGGCCCAACGCCGCGACGAGCAGCCTGCGCTCCTCGGCCATCAGCGGCGCCCTGGTCGACACCGCACGGGTCATCGGATCGTCGACGCCGTCGAGCACGTCGACCAGATACTGCGTGCCGAGGATGCCACCGCGCGGAACGGTGTTGGGCCACAACCCCTCCTGCAGGCCGGCGATCACCACGACCTCCCATTCGCGGCCCAGCGCGGCGTGCGCGCTCAGCACGGCGACGGACTCACTCGCCCTGCGGTCATCCCGGCCGATCACGGGCAGCGCCATCGCGCGCACGTGGTCCACCAGGCCGGTCAAGGACGCACCCGCGGTACGCGTCACGTACTGCTCGGCGACGTCGAACAGCGCCGTCACCGTGTCGAGGTCGCGGCCCGCCTGGACACCGCCCGACCCACCGCGTTCGGTCGAGGTCAGCCAGCGCCGTTGCAGGCCACTCTGGTGCCACGCCTGCCAGAGGGTGACCCGGGGATCCCGTTGATGCGTCTCGCCACGCATGGCCGCGTCGAGCACCGCGGCGACCCGGCGCAGCGGCCGGGCGAGCTGATCCGGCACGTCGACGATGGCACCCCCGAGTGCCTCGACGAGCAGGTCGGCGAACTCGCGAGGCGGCTGGCTTCCGTCCGCCCGGCGCAGCGCGCGACGCAACTGCCGCAACGACACCGGGTCGACGCGGCCGATCG
>JAVRPF010000133.1:0-11077 GCA_032162385.1 Mycobacterium sp. | reverse complement strand
CCGTAACAAACAAACCCGACTCTAGATCGACTCTAGATCCGGGTGGACTCAGTAACGGGGACTCGCCAGTGCGACTTCCCAATTCATCTGTTGCAACACCGCTTCCGAACCTTGTCTCACGCCCCTGGCCCGATCCTTTTCGATCGATCGCCGTGGTGACGCGGTAGATCATTCACGAATGCCCAAGATCAACGAGAGCGCACCCCCACAGGATCACCACTGGTTCACCCGCACTAGCCGCTAGACATTGAACAAAATTCCGCCGATCGTCGACCTCGTCCGGATCGAACGAACGCTACCCAACCGATCCTGCAAACGTCCTCAGCCTCGCGGCAAACAACCGGCGTGTCGGACAGGATCCGCAACCGTAGAACCGATACGTGCCAGGGTCCCGGAGATGAGGCAGCCAGAAGGCGCCACGGTTTCAGTTTGAACCGTCGTGCGTTTGATGCACATCAGAGCCTCCAGGATTTCCAGGGCGTTTCATTCGGCCATACCGCGCCGTTCGCGATGAACTACCAGCAGGTGTGGCGCGGAAGCGCGCACGAAACTCTTCGCGACGGCGGGTGAACGGCCGGCCGTCGGGTCGTTGCCATCGAGGACCCGAGGGTTCCGTTCGAAATCAACCGCCGGCCACGTCCTCTGCTGCTCTGAGCGCGCACAGGACGTTCTCGCCGGCGAGCTTGGCCAGGTCGGCACCGGACCATCCCCGGTCGGCGAGGGCGGCGAACAACCGCGGATACCCCGACACGTCCTCCAGGCCCTCGGGCATGGCCTCCGTCCCCATGTAGCCACCCCCGATGCCGACATGGTCGATGCCGGCGATCTCACGCACGTGCTCGATGTGCTCCACGACCTGGGCCAATTTGGCGACCGGCGGCGGTGACTGCTGGGCCAGCTCCGTCATCAGTTCGTCGTACGCCGGATCGCTCTTCTGGATCCCACGGCGCCGAGCCTCGGCCTTCGCCTCCGCGTGCCACCGGGCTACCGACGGAGAGATGAACGCGGGCAGGAACGTCACCATGCACACACCGTCGTTCTCCGCCAATGCCGCCAACACGTCGTCGGGGACGTTGCGCGGGTGGTCGCAGACCGCACGGGCGGAGGAGTGGCTGAAGATCGCCGGCGCGGCCGTCACGCGCAGCGCGTGCAGCATCACGTCCGCAGACACGTGCGAGAGATCGACGAGCATGCCGAGCCGGTTCATCTCGCGTACGACATCCTCACCGAACCTCGACAATCCATGCAGCACCGGGACGTCGGTCGCAGAGTCGGCCCAGGACACGTTCTTGTTGTGGGTCAGCGTCAGATAGCGCACGCCCAACGCACGCATCATGCGCAGGACCGCTAGTGATCCCCCGATGCAGTGGCCACCCTCCATCCCCAACAGCGATGCGATTCGGTCGCCGGAGGCCTCGACCTCGTCGGCAGTCGTCGCCAGCACCAGCCGGTCGGGGTATCGCGCCACGAGGCGCCGAACGAAGTCAATCTGCTCTAGCGTGGCGGTCACTGCCGCGGGACCGACGAAGAGCTCTGGGGACACGTAGACCGACCAGAACTGCCCGGCCACGCCGCCGGCCTCCAGTCGCTTCAGGTCGGTGTGCAGACCCGGCACCACTGAGGTCAGGTCGACGGCGTCCAAGTCGGCGTTGTACCGCTGGCGCATCGCCCAGGCGAAATCATTGTGACCGTCGATAAGCATCGTCATCGAGTCTCCTCCGATCGCTCCGGCTTGCTCGACCGCAACGCACCGCAACGAGCACAGTGAGCCCACACGTCACGTTTCCGCTGCTCCTCTGGCTCCATCGCGCCGCGCGCCGCTCGGCTGAGGACGCGTGACGAATACAGGTCGCAATCGGCATGACGGAATGACACCGGGTCGGGGTGGTCGGCGAGAAGCCCGGCAACTTCAGCACGAGAGCCCTCGATCTTCGCCAAATTGATTGCATTGGCCAGAAATGACGGATGGTCCTCTATTTCTTGCGCATGCAAAAGATTGCTCGCACAGAAGTCCGCCGACTGGAAGCCGCCTGATGGAACGCGAGAGCAGCGACGTGGTAGTCGCCGCGGAAGCGTGGTTGCCCCGCTGGTCACGACGCGAACAAATCCTCAAGCCGCCGAACCGAATTGACACGCGCCATTGAGTCACGCAAACCCTTCCCTCGTTTGGTTCGACGTCACCCCGCGGCGAAATCCATTCTCTATGGCGAAACCGCCCCTGGGACGCCTTGGCGAAAACACTGCAGCCGTGTAGATATGTGAGAAGTATCATGATTGCGGCTAGTGGTCGGTGGAGTCACACGCGCAGTACCCGCTCGGGCACCTGGGTGTCGTCCATCGCGTCCATCGAGTCGAGCAGACCAAGGGCGGTCTAAATGTCAGGTGTCCAGCGACTCGAGTCGGTATCGCGCAACGCGAACGAGGCCGCGGTGTACGGCGCGTGGGAACGCTTCGTGCAGGGCGAGAACGACATCCGCGGCGTACGGCCCGAAGTGGCGATCTCCTGGCATCGATGCCGTGATCAGTACCACGTCGACCCGTACCTGTCCGAAGCGCCTGCGGCGGTCGCCGAGGTCGCCCATCCGCTCGAACACGACGTCGTCTTCGCGGAGCTGGGTTTTCGCGCTGCCGCCATGGTTCACGAGGTGGCCCACTTCGGTGGCATCGTGACAGTCGCCGACGCCACCGGCAGGATCCTGGCCGAGTGGGGCGACAAGGCCACCTGTTCCATCGCCGCCGGGACCGGCCTCGCGCCGTGGTTCTGCTGGTCGGAGCGCGCGGTGGGCACGAACGGGATGGGCACTGCGCTCGAAACGCAGCACCCCGTGGTGATCCGGCGTGAAGAACACTGGTGCCAGGCCTTGCACGACTGGACATGCGTGGCCGTCGCGGTGCGGGACGTGGTGAGCAAGGAACCGATCGCGGTCCTGAACATCTCGTGTTGGCGCGGTGACCTGCCAGCGTCCGCGCGCGGGTGGCTGGCGAACGCCGCAGCCCACACCCAGAGCAGATTGCGGATGCGCGCCCGCGACGGCGGCGCCCAATTGGTCGCCGCGTACAACCAGGCCCGGGTAGGGTCAACCGAGCCACTCGCCGCCGTCGACACGTCGGGCAAGGTGGTGGTCGCCGATGACACTGCGAGTGTGCTGCTCGGCGTGCCAGGCAACGCCCCGGCAGTCAACCCGGCGGTGCGCTGGAATCCGCGGCTGCCGGCGTTCGTCGACGCCGCCCGGTATGCCAGCAAGCAGGCGAGCCACAACCACGATTGGATCGGATCGACGCAGATCTTCACCCACCTCGTTGACGAACCGACGCCGATCGGGATTCGTCCGTTCTTCCAGTACGGCAATCTGGTCGGACACCTGATTTCTTTTGGTGTTCCCGAGGGGGAGCCGTTGCCAGACGCGGAAGTAGGCGCGCACTCTCAGGGACAACCCCGCCGAGTGGTCGGCGTCCGCGAGAGCCGGATGGTGCTACTGCGGTTGCCAGAGGTCACGTTGGCCGAGTCGGAAGGCAACGAGGTATGGCTGTCCACGGACCAGGGCAGGCTACGGGCGACCTCGTCCGGCCTCGACAAGCTGGACAACGAACTGGCCAATGCCGGATTCCTGCGAGTACACCGCCGGTACGTCGTGAACCTGAGCCGTGTTCGGGAGGTCGAACGTCGAGACAGGGGCGAGTTGGTTCTGGTCATGGACGATAACGAGAACACGGTTGTGCCGGTGTCCCGGCGGAACGCGCGCGCGGTACGCCGTGTGCTTGGCATTTGAAGTTCGACAGCCGCCGGAAGGAGTCCCATGCCGGGGAACCCTGACGCTTACGTCGACAGGACGTACGACCAGACCGTCGGCGCGCTGAGGCGGCGCAAGAAACCGGCGGCGAGCGGGGACCAACGCGACCGGTGGCCCCACCGGCTCAACCTGAGGATCCTGGCTCAGCCCGACCGCGCCGCCGATCCGTGGGGCGAGGACTTCGACTACGCCAAGCAGTTCTCGTCCCTGGATCTCGACCAACTGGCCCGCGACGTGGACCAGGTCCTGACGACCACGCAGGACTGGTGGCCGGCCGACTTCGGCCATTACGGACCGCTCGTGCTGCGGATGGCCTGGCATTGCGCCGGCACCTACCGCGTCGGTGACGGCCGGGGTGGTGCGAGCGCGGGCATGCAGCGCTTCGCGCCGTTGAACAGCTGGCCGGACAACCGGAACCTGGACAAGGCGCGCCGGCTCCTGTGGCCGGTGAAGCAAAAGTACGGGCGCAAGATCTCCTGGTCCGACCTAATGGTCTTCGCGGGCAACCGCGCGCTGGAATCAATGGGCTTCACGACGTTCGGATTCGCTGGTGGCCGGGCGGACGTGTGGGAGGCCGACGAGACCTACTGGGGCCCGGAAGACACCTGGTGCGCCGACGAACGACACAGTGGCGTCCGAAACTTGGACGAACCCCTGGCGGCCACCGAGATGGGGCTCATCTATGTCAATCCTCAGGGTCCGGCCACGTTGCCCGACCCGAGGGCCGCCGCGCGTGACATCCGTCAGACGTTCGGCCGGATGGGAATGAACGACGAGGAGACTGTCGCGCTGATCGCGGGCGGGCACACGTTCGGCAAGACCCACGGAGTGGCCGACGCCGGTACCTGGCTGGGTCCCGAACCCGAAGGCGCACCGCTGGAGGCACAAGGCCTGGGCTGGGCGAACAGATTCGGTACCGGCAACGCTGCCGACACCATCACCAGTGGGCTCGAAGGGGTCTGGACGCCGACCCCGACAACGTGGGACAACAGCTTCCTCGAGACGCTATTCGCCTACAAGTGGGATGTGGTGCTCAGCCCCGCTGGGCTGTGGCAGTGGGTGCCGAGCGACGGTGCCGGGGCTGGCACCGTTCCGGACGCCCATGACCCATCCAAGACCCATGCCCCGACGATGCTCACCACGGACCTCGCGTTACAAGAGGACCCGATCTACGAGGCGATCGCGCGGCGCTTCCTGAACAATCCGGACCAGCTGGCGGACGCGTTCGCGCGGGTCTGGTTCAAGCTCACGCACATCGATATGGGCCCGATCCAGCGCTACCTGGGGCCGCTCGTCCCGACCGAACGACTGATCTGGCAGGACCCTGTGCCAGAAATCGATCACGAGCTCATCGATGCCGACGACATCGGCGCGCTCAAAAGCCAGCTCCTCGACTCGGGCCTGTCGGTATCGCAGCTCGTCTTCACGGCGTGGGCGTCGGCCTCGACGTTCCGCAACAGCGACAAGCGCGGTGGAGCCAATGGGGCGCGCATCCGTCTCGAACCGCAGCGGTCCTGGGCGGTCAACGAGCCCGAGACGCTCGTGCCCGCGCTAGGGACGCTGGAGGAAATCCAGCAGCGCTTCAACGACTCCCGGCGGGGAGGCAAGAAGATCTCGCTGGCCGATCTGATCGTGCTCGGTGGGTGCGCCGCGATCGAACAGGCGGCCGCCAGGGCCGGTCATGACATCGAGGTCCCATTTCGGCCGGGACGTACGGACGCAACGCAGGAGTGGACCGACGTCGATTGGTTCGCCTCCCTCGAGCCGACCGCCGACGCATTCCGCAACTACGTCGGCGTTGGGACACGGCTGCCGGCGGAACACCTGCTCGTCGACCGCGCGAGCCAACTGACTTTGAGCGCCCGCGAGATGACAGTGCTGCTCGGCGGCCTGCGTGTGCTCGGCGCCAACCACGGCCAATCTCCGTTGGGCGTGTTCACCTCGACACCGGGCTCGCTGACCAACGACTTCTTCATCAACCTCCTCGATATGGGCACCGAATGGGTACCGAGGACGGACAACGCCGCGACGACGACCTACGAGGGCCGCGACCGGCGCACCGGCGAGGTCCAGTGGATCGCCAGTTGCGTCGACCTCGCTTTCGGGGCGAACTCCGAGCTGTGTGCGCTCTCGGAGGTCTACGCGAGCCGGGACGCTGAGGAGAAGTTCGTACGCGATTTCGCGTCCGCGTGGGACAAGGTCATGAACCTCGACTTGTTCGGCTAGGCCTGATCCCGTCTCAGCGTCGGCGGCTCGCCGCGCCGTTCGGTCCACGCGGCAAGGGCTCGCCGTGCCTGTGACCCCTCTCGCGGCGACGACCCAAGGTGGTCGACATCTCACGAGCAGCGCCTCGCGGCGTGTGAACGGCACGGTGTGATGGTCCGACGGTCATGCCTGCACGTAGGGGTTCAGCCGGCATACAGTGCTCGGTATTGCAGGCTCGAACTACACGCTCGAGCCGGCGAATTAGTGTGTGAGTCAAGCCGTTTCGCTGCCAGATGCAGTTCCTCGATGCCGAGAGGAGATGCGCACCAACGTTCGCGGACGGATTGGAAAGTGAACGCGGCCGAAGAGATACGTCACGAACGACTTTCGTACAACAAGTAGAAGGTCCCACCGACAAGGAGGTCAGATCCAAGGGCGGTAGCTCAAGAACGACCCGACCTACTGCATGAGCTCGGCTTGGACAAACAGAACCACGCGGCCCTTGGCCGCGTTCTGGGAACTGGTTCCATCGCTCAGGCCACCGAGCGGGCGGACGGCACGATGGAGGCGACGATCCGGATCAACGAGGACGAACTCTGCTGGGATCCCGCCATTCTGGTCATGCCGCACGGCGGTGACATCGAACTGACGGTCATCAACGACGACAAGAACACGCACGCGGCTTTGTTTCCGAGCAATGGCGACAGGATAGTTCCTCTGGCTGCTGAACCACTCGAAGGGCAGGGCGAAACTGAACCTCGACGGCCCCGGTTACTACTGGTACAGCTCGCCCGGCGGCAACGATGAAGGCCGTGGATTGACCGCCGCCATCGTCGTTCTCGGCGAGGTGCCGCCGGAGGCCCGTCTCGACCGTCCCGAACTCGCGGCCAGCACCGCGTGCAACGAATAGCCGCACACGAACCGCATTGCGCGCTCTCCTGTGATTGAAATATGTGATTGGACAACCAGCTCAACTTCCTTTGATGTTGGCTGCCGAATTCCGCCGCCGGTAGGAGCGCCCGAATTCGACCCCGAACACTGAACGCGCTAACCAGCCAGGAGCTGAGAAGGCTGCCAATGACTCACCAATAATCGACTTTCGCAAAAGGTGGACCACGTCTTGGGGTCCGGCCAGTTCTTGGGATCCGGCCAGCTACGCTGCCGGGCGTACCCACTACTGAACGACTCTCGTTAGCCGTGGACCAGTTCGCGGGTCCGGTCAGACCAGGCGATGGAAATCTCTGTGACAACGTCTTGTGCACTGAAGATTGACAAGCTTCTACAACACGCTGAGAACTTGTCAAAGTAGCCCGGCGATTCTTGTCAATCTTCGCTGCATCTCGACAAATGGGACTCAGTGCGCCAGGTTCGTCAATCGCGACAAATGCAGTTGGTGCGCAACGGCAATCGTCATCGTCGGACCGTTGCTGTGCGTGCCGAGGATCGGGTCCGCTTCGCCGCCTCGCGGGTCGTCATGCTCGCATCCGGGGTTCGATCACCGCGGCCGTTGGCCATCACCGCAGCCACTGGCCGTGTGGCGCAATCGGCAAACGGTGTCCGCCGACCCTTCGACGCGACCCTCGGAACATGCTGTGATCGGGTGAAATCCCAACGGCGGCGAGTCATCCGGAGGCGTGCAAGCCCGGAGGGTTACCGTGTCGAGGTGCAAGATCGGTGTGGGTGTGGGCCAGCAGGTTCCGTCACCAGACGTGACCTGCTGAGGTACGCGGCGACCGCCCCGGCCGTTCTCGGCTTGAGCTCCCTGGCCGGCACCGTGGCCGCACCGGACGCCGCGGCCGCGCCCAGCATCGCCGGGATGGTCGTCTTTCTCGATCCCGGCCACAACGGTGCCAATGACTCGTCGATCAACCGTCAAGTCACCAACGGTCGCGGTGGCACCAAGGAATGCCAGACCAGCGGCACCACCACCGGCGGCGGGTTTCCCGAGCACACCTTCAACTGGGAAGTGGTGCTGCTCATCCGGGCGGCGCTGGACCAGCTCGGTGTCCACACCGCAATGTCACGGGGCAACGACAACGCCCTGGGACCCTGCGTGGACGAGCGCGCCGCGATGGCCAACGCGCTGAACCCCGACGCCATCGTCAGCATCCACGCCGACGGTGGACCGCCGTCGGGTCATGGCTTTCACGTCAACTACTCCGACCCACCCGTCAACGACGCTCAGGCCGGGCCCGCGGTGCAGTTCGCGACCATCATGCGCGATCAACTGGTCGCCGCCGGCCTTCCGACCTCGACGTACCTGGGGTCCAATGGTCTGTACGGGCGCGCGGATCTGGCCGGCCTCAACCTTGCGCAGTATCCGTCCATCCTGGTCGAACTCGGCAACATGAAGAACGCCGACGAGGCCGCTCAGATGGAGAGCGCCAGCGGTCGCGCCACCTACGCGGCTGCCGCGACGCGAGGCATCACGGGCTATCTGAGCCGTAAGGCCGGGGTGACATAGCGCTCACGCCGCAGTGCTGCACAACGCCTCATCGGTGGCCGTGGTGGCCGTGGTCGCCATCGGTTCCCGGTTGATCCGATACGAGCTCAGCTGACGATTGCCACGACGCCCGGATGCCGGCTGCCGTCGATGCCGGCCGCACGCGGCGCTCGATGACCCAGACGACGAGCCACACCCCGCAGGCAATCGTGACGATGACGAAGCTCGGCGGCAGGTTGACCATCGCCGACATCCCGACGCCCAGCCACACCGATATCAAGCTGATCACGGTGGAGACGAACATTGCGGCGGTCGGCTTCGGTGTCAGCATGATCGCCGTCGCGGCAGGGGTGACGACGAGCGCGAACAGCAGCAGGGTGCCGACCGCCTGGACGGCCATGGTTATGGCCAGGCCCAGCAGCGCCATGAAGATCATCGACAACAAGCGCACGGGCAACCCCTTGGCCTCCGCGACCTGGATGTTGACCGAGGTGTACAGCAGCGGCCATAGATGAAGCCGATGCTGGCCGCCAGCAGCAGCAATAGCACCGCGAAGGTGATCAGCTGTTCGTGGGAGATCGCGAGCAGGTTCCCGAACAAGACATTCGTCATGGTGCTCGAACTCTTGGTCGCCAGCGAGTTGAAGAACAGTCCGAAGCCGGTCGCCAGCGCCAGGATGGTGCCCGTGGCTACTTCGCGATCGGCTCGGCGAGTACCCAGCACTCCGATGACGAGCGCCCCTCCGACACAGAACACTCCGAGACCGAGGGCGACCGGTAGTCCGAGCAGGACCGCACCGGTGGCACCGGGTAGCCCGATGTGCGCCAGTGCGTGTGCCGCGAAGGCGGTGTTGCGGACGATGACGAAGTAGCCGATCAGTCCGGCAGCGAGCGCGACGATCGTTCCGCCGGCCAGCGCATTGCCCATGAAGGGCGACGTGAGGATCTGCCACCAGTTTTCCTGGTAGCCCATGGACACGATCTGTGTCGTCATCCCGTGCTTCTCATGTACAGCACGCCCTGCGGTGTGCGGACCACCTGGATCGGAGTGCCGTACAGATGGCTGAGCAGGCGTTCGTCCACCACGTCATCGAGGGTGTCGAAGTGCGCATGCCCGTCCAACAGATAGATCGCGCTGCTCAGCACGCCCAGCAGGGGGTTCAAGTCATGGGCGACGACCATGATGGTCACTCCCAGATCCTTGTTGAGACGGTCGAGTAGCTGGACGATTTCGCGCTGATTGCGCAGATCCAAGGACGCCAGCGGCTCGTCGAGAATGAGCATCTTCGGGTCGGCGACCAGCGCCTCGGCGATTGCCACGCGTTGACGCTGTCCGCCGGACAGCTCGCACAGTCGGCGGCGGGCCAACGCCCCAGCGTCCACGGCGTCAAGAACCTCGGCCACCCGACGCCGCTCCTCGCGGGTGGGGCGGCCGAACGCCCACCGAGTTCCATTGAGGCCCAGCAGGATCGCGTCGCATACCCGGATGGCCTCGCCCGACGCCGACGCATAGTTCTGCGGAACGTATCCGATGAACTCGTTCACCTCACCAGGCGACTTCCCGAGCACCTGGACACGGCCCGAGGCCGCAGGGATTAATCCCAGGATCACCTTCAGCAGGCTGGTCTTGCCTGATCCGTTCGATCCGATGATCGCCACGATGCCGCCTGCGGGCACCTCGAAGGTCCCTTCGGACCAGATGAGCTTCCCGCCACGCACCACGCTGACGTCGTCGAACGCCAGCGCCGAAACGGCGGATTCCGGCTCAGGTAGTGACACCGAGCGCCTTTGCCAACGCGTCGAGTTGGGCGACCTGCCACGTCTCGAACGAGGTCGTTCCCGGCGGCACCGTCTCGGTCACCTCGACCACGGGCACTCCAGCCGCCTCGGCGGCCGTGCGGATCTGCTGGGGTACGGAGCCCTCGGTCTGAGTGTTGTAGATCAGCA
This sequence comes from Mycobacterium sp., assembly GCA_032162385.1. GTDB lineage: Bacteria > Actinomycetota > Actinomycetes > Mycobacteriales > Mycobacteriaceae > Mycobacterium. The sequence goes on along the minus strand of JAVRPF010000133.1, from coordinate 692 downwards.
CGTTGATCTGGCGATCCGCCAGCGCACGGCGGAAGGCGTCCAGATCCGCCGGTGACGGGTCGGACTCATTGGCCGACGCGGTCTGATAGCCCTGCGGCGTCTTGTTCACCAGCCCGACCGCTTCAGCGGTGTAGTCGAAGACGCTCTCGGTGGCCGCATAGGTCTTGCCCGATGCACCGGCCTTGATGGCGCCGACCAGCTTGTCGTAGGGCTCCATGCTCGTCTTGAACGCCGAGCGCTGGCCGCCGAAGTAGCTCTTGGCGTCGGGCGCGAGTTTCTCGAGTTCGGCGGTGACGGCGTCGGCGACGGCGCCAACCGCCGACGGGCTGTACCAGAGGTGCGGGTTGGAGCCCGCCGCGGTCTTGGTGACCACGCCCGCATCGACCACCGGTGCGTTCGGCGCCGAGGTCGCGGCGAACTTCGACGCCCACGGGTCATACTCCACGCCGTTGAGGACGACGAGTTGCGCGCTCGCGAAGGTCGCGGCGTCGGCGGGCGACGGCTCGAAGTCGTGGGGATCGACCGATGAACTGGCCAGAACCGTGGTCACCTTGGCGCACTCGCCGCCGAGGGCAGAGACGATGTCGCCCCCTTGGTCGACGCTGACCACGACGTTGACCGGTGTGGTCGGACATCCTGCGCCCCCCGCGGCGCTGGTGGACGTCGCGGCGGTGGTTCCGCTGTCATTCGAC
>JAVRPF010000132.1:0-3522 GCA_032162385.1 Mycobacterium sp. | reverse complement strand
TGCGAATGTGCGTCGCGACGTGTCGGTGCTGACTGTCAGCGCTGGGAGCGATGGTTGGCTCACCCGCTAACTTTACAGGCAACTTTGTGAGCTGTACAGCTAACTGGCATCCATTAATTCGCTTCTTGTGACCCTCGCGCCGAGAATGCCGACTTGTTTCTTAACTGCTCCCGCCCTGGGGTGTCGTCGAAGTCCGCAAGAGCAATGATCAGAACCTAATAGCTTCGTAGGGCACTGGACGATTCCTGATCAGAACTCGGGGCTGGACCCCATTCCACAGGCTGGAACGCCCGGCTGCTCTGCGACCTTCCGAGTGAGTGGTCGGTCGGCGAGTGTCGGCGGAACGCCTGACTGATACCGCGGTCGGCTAGACCTGTCGGGAGAACGGCGAGGTCGGCGTGTCGTGACCGGCTGCTCCTCGGAAGAGGGTGGGGTGGGAATCGTGGTTCGAGGCCGCCTGCACGATCGACACCTAATCGACGGGGAGCCGTTGAGCTCTAACTGTGAAGACCGGGGTCGTGCAGGTTTGCTGGGGATCTCGAACGGCTCAATCGGAGGTCAGGCCATCAGAGCCTTGCTATTAGGGCGCCGCGCGTTCTCTAAAGGGTCACGCACCCAACATAATTCGACAACTGAGGAGGAACCTTGCACATGGTCACGTGTGGGATCGACTGGGCCCAGGATCATCACGACATCGCGATTGTGGATACCGACGGGCGGCTGGTCGCCAAACGGCGCATACCCGAGTCGGTCGCCGGATTCGCCGAACTGACCGCAATGCTGGCCGATGCCGGCGACGACCCCGAGGACCCGATCCCGGTCGCGATCGAGACCCCGCGCGGCTTGCTGGTCGCCGTGTTGCGGGCGAGCGGTCGACCGATCCACCCCATCAACCCGATGTCGGTGGCCCGCTACCGGGAGCGGACGTCGATGTCGGGCAAGAAGTCCGACCACGCCGATGCCGTCACGCTGGCCAACATCCTGCGTACAGACGCCGGCCAGCACCGTCGGTTGCCCGCCGACACCGAACTGGCGCAATCGATCACGGTGCTCGCCCGCGCCCACCAGGATGCCACCTGGCAGCGCACCCGGGCCGGCAACGGACTGCGATCGCTGCTGCGGGAATTTTACCCGGGTTTCCTGAACACCTTCGCCGACCGCCCCGGCGGAATCACCGCACCCGAAGCCCGAGCGGTGCTCGCCATCGCCCCCACCCCGGCCAAGGCGGCGCGGCTGTCCAAGCCGCAGATCGTCACCGCCCTGCGCCGCGCTGGACGCCAACGCGGCCTGGCCACACTCGCGGCTGCGATCCAGCAGCAACTGCGGCAGCCGCAGTTGCGACAACCCACCCTGGTCGAAGACGCTTTCGGCATCCAAGCAGTCGCCGTGCTGGCCATCCTGGAGGCTGAGTGCGCCAGCGTCGACCGGCTAGGCGAGGCCACCGCCGCGGCCTTTACCAGCACCGTGACATCATCACCTCGTTCGTGGGGCTCGCCGACCTCACCGGTGCCCGCCTGCTCGCCGAAATCGGTGACGACCGAACACGATTCGCCGGCGCCCGAGCGTTCAAGGCGTTCGCCGGGTCCGCGCCGGTGACCAAAGCCTCTGGGCGCAGCATCCGCATCACCCACCGGCACGTGAAGAACCACCAGCTCGCCGCCGTCGGATTCGTCTGGGCGTTCATCGCCGCGGGCTGCGACGGACCCACCCGCGCCCACAACCTGGCACGCCGCGACCACGGCGACCGCCACCCCGCAGCCCTGCGCCACCTCTACAACCGCATGCTCGGCCAGCTCTACCACTGCCTGCAAACCGACCAACCTACGAACCTACGAACCGATCAAGGCATACGGACCACCCCCGACGCACCCCACGGTAATCTCATCAAAACGGGTCGAACCACAAAACGCCAGCTAGGGCACTCTTTTAATCCGCAGGTCCTGACACGAAAATTGGGTGACTACAACGGGTGACCTGGCTGGGTGGTGGGTTAGGCGGGGTAGGCGGATTCGGTGAGTGGTTCCAGAGTGACTCGGTAGCCGAGGGATTCGAGTTGGTTGATTGCTCGGGATTTGGTTCGGGCGGGCTGGTGGTCGGTGTAGTAGTTGGCGCCGGGGTCGCGGTAGAAGTCGCCGTTGGTGAGGATGTTGTAGGCGGCGATGATCATGGCGTGTTCGATGGCGACGATGGCGCGCATCGGGCCGCGACGGGTGGCGATGCGCTTGTACTTGGCGGCGAAGTAGGTGTTCTTGGAGCGGGCTGCGCAGAGCGCGGCGATTCCGAGGACGCCCTTGAGGTAGCGATTGCCAGGCCGGGTCTTGGTGGACTTGACCCGTCCGGCGGACTCGTTGGAACCGGGCGAGACTCCCGCCCAGGATGCCAGATGCCCGGCGGTGGGGAAGACGGTCATGTCGCCGCCGGTTTCGGCGATGAATACTTCAGCCACGATTCGAGAGAATCCCGGGATGCTCATCAGCAGATCCCGGGCTGGGCGAAAAGGTTCCATCGCCTCCTCGATCCGCTCATCAAGTCGACCGATGTCGGCGGTGTGGGCGTCGATGCGGTCCAGAAACAGTCGCGCCATGAACGCGTGGTGGTCGTTGAACCGTCCGGTCAGCGCTTCGGTCAGGGCCGGGATCTTCGACCGCATCCGGCGGCGGGCCAGATCGGCGAGCACGGCGGGGTCGCGTTGCCCGGCGATCAGCGCCTCCAACATGGCGCGCCCAGAGACACCGGTGATGTCGGAGGCCACCGAGGACAGTTTGATCCCAGCGTCTTCGAGCAGTTTCTCCAGTCGCTGCACTTCCCGGGTGCGTTCGCGGGTGATCACGGTGCGGGTGCGGGTCAGATCACGCAACGCCCGGATCGGAGCCGGAGGCACGAACGACGCCTTCACCAGCCCGTGGGCGCCCAGATCGGCCAGCCACGCGGCATCCGACACGTCGGTCTTGCGGCCGGGCAGGTTGCGCACCGAGGCGGCGTTGACCAGCACCACGTCGAGCTCGTCGTCGAGCAGGTAATAGAACGGTTTCCAATAGTCGCTGGTGGACTCGATGACCACACACGTGACGTTCGCGGCTACCAGGTGCTCACGTAGCGCCAGGATCTGGCTGGTCGTCGCGCCCCACGTCGTCACCGTCGCGGTGGTGGACCGCCGGCCGTGGCCTTGCACCCGGATACAGACCTTGGCGTCCTTCTTCGAGCAGTCGATCCCCGCGCACCGCGGGTGCATCACATCCATCACCCATCACCTCATCCGATGTACCGTAATTCGCTGTTGTGGAGGGTGTTTCGGGGAGGGCGGGAGTGAAACAGAATCTGACACTCGTGCTCGACGGCAACATTCCACGGTTCCCGTGGACAAGATGTGCCCTCCACCCCAAGCTAGCCTGCGGGCTCACATGGCAACATAGTGCGACCGGGGTCGACCGAAACACCCCATCAGCATCACCCCAGGCCACCGCTGACACAACCAAGAACCCGACCGGCGGCCACCAGCAAATTTTCGCCCACCACGGCGGG
>JAVRPF010000131.1:0-2988 GCA_032162385.1 Mycobacterium sp. | reverse complement strand
GCCGTCGTCCTGCGCCATCGGGCTTCGACGTGCCTGGCCGTGTCGTTGCGAAGTCACGTCGCCTGCCTCGGGTGTCCGGTCAGGGTCACTGTGAAGGGGCCCCCGACGTGGTATTGGTCCTTGATTGTCAGGATCATCGAAACTGTCCGGGGGAGCGTCGTGGTATAGGACGCGCACGGCGACGGCGAGCAGGAAGCTGTCGCCTGATTTGCCGGGTCCAACTCGTGTGCCAGGACGGTGTCGCTCGTCACCGTCGCGTCGTTCTTGCAGGTCAACCGGTGCAGCTCGGTGCGGGCGCTATTCAGAACATAAGCGACCCGGACCTGGTCAAGGTCCCCGGCAGTGTCTGCGTAGTCGTTCCATGCGAACCGGATCACTGGCGTCGTGCCGGCGGTCGCACACGGGTAGCTGGCGTTGTCGATTGACGACTGGAGGCCGAACGGAGTAGCCGTTGCCCGGACCCCGACACTCTCCACGTCCTGGGTGAAGTACGCGGCGCTGATCTGTGCGTCGTGCGACTCCTGAAGCCGACCGACCGCGCTGTTGGTGTCCTTGAGGTAGGTCAGGACGACGCCCGCTAGCCCGGCCAGCACGACACCCAGAATCACGACCGAAACCAGCAGCTCGATCAGGGTGAAGCCGTCGTCACGGCGCGCGTAGCGACGACTCATGGCTTGCGGATCACCACCGTTAAGGCGACCGTGCCTCTGCTAGGCGCGGCGTCACTCACCTGTAGAGTGACCGCCTGCACCCCGGAGTCGGTACCGCACGTCGCCGCGAAAGTCTTGGTCGACAGGTTCCAGTACTTGACGCCGGTCGGCGTCGCCGAATAGCCCGCGGGCGGCGCGTAGCCGACGGTGCCGCTTGCGTAGCTGGCCACGCCGGCGCAGCTCACGTACCCCGACGCCGCCACTTTCGTCTGCAATTGCTCCGCGTAGGCGCGGACCGCGGCACCGGAAATCGTCTCTTTGCGGTGGGCGTCGGAGACGATGATCGAGGTCGTCAGCGCACCGAGCACGGCCAGGCCAGTGAGTCCGAGGATCACGACCGCGAGCAGCAATTCGATGAGAGATTCGCCCCGTTCGGCGTTCCGACACCCTGCCTGCTCCGACGTCACGGTTTTACTTGGCTGAAGATGCCGTACATCGCCGAAACGAGCGCGACGGCGACAAAGCCGACCAGCAGTCCCATGACGACGATGACCGCAGGCTCGATCAGCGAGGTCAGACGCTTGATCTTGTAATCGAGCTCGGTCTCGTAGAACTGGGCCGTGACGGCCAGTTGGGTATCGAGGCTGCCGGTCTCTTCGCCGACCCGCAGCATCTGGGTCGCGGTCGGCGGGAACAGCTTGGTGGCGGCCAGCGGGCGCGCCAGGCCCTCGCCGCGCAGCATCGCATCGCCCACTGTCGCCAGGGCACGTTGGTACACCAGGTTGTGCAGCGAGTCGGTCGAGACGCTCAGCGCACGCACCAACGGCACCCCGGCACCGACCATCGACGCCAGGATGCGGGTGAACCGCTCGACCAGTGCGTACTGGATGGTCTCACCGACGACCGGCACGCGCAGGGCGATGCGGTCGCGCAGCAGCCGTCCACCAGTGGTTTTCAGCCCAGCACTGATGCCGATAATGGCGGCCAATGTGCCGCCGATGATCGCCCACCAGTACGTAGTCAGGAAGCCGGTGCAGGCGAGCAGCATCCGCGTCGGCAGTGGCAGCTTGGCGTTCAAGCTCTCGAAGAACGTCTTGAATCGCGGCAACACGAAGCCGGCCAGCACGGCCACCGTGAGGATCGACATCACGCTGACGATGGCCGGGTAGATCATCGCGGACTTGACCTTGCGCCGCGCCTCGATGTCTCGCTCCAGATACGTCGACAGCTGCGCCAGAACCGTGTCCAGGCTGCCGGTGAGCTCGGCCGAGCGCAGGATGCCGCGGTAGAACTCGGGAAAGATCTTCGGATGCCGGTCGAAACAGTCCGAGAGGCTGTCCCCGCTGCGCAGCCCGGTCTCTACGTCGGCCATCATCCGGCGCAGCGAGGAGTTGTCGGCCTCGGCCCCGATCGTGTGCACCGCCTCGAGGATCGGCAGTCCGGCCCGGATGAAAGCGGCGAGCTGCCGGGAGAGGTGCATGATCTCGTCGCGCTTGACGCGCCGGGGAGTGACCTCGAGCGACAGCGGGTTCTTGCTATCGGTCACCCGGATGTTGTGCATGTGCTGGTCGTAGAGGGCGAGCTCTACCTCACCACTCGTTGCAGCCTTGCGGCTGCCGTGGACCGCGAGCCCATCAGGTCCGATCGCGGCGTAAGTGAACCTTGGCATCCTCAGCCTCCGACAAGATAGATCGAACGCATGACCTCGGCCACCGTGGTGATGCCGGCGTCGACGAGGCGCAGTGCCTCTTCCTGCAACGTGGACATGCCCTCCGACTGAGCGACTTTTCGCACGTCGTCGTGCGCGGCCCGGGACAGCACCAGTTCGCGGATCTCGTCGGTGACCGACAACAGCTCGTAAACGCCCACCCGGTCGAGGAAGCCGGTCTGGGTGCAGAAGTTGCATCCGGCGCCGTGCCGGAACCCACCCGCCGGGTCGCGGCCACCGAGAGCAGCGAGGAACGCGCGCTCCTCCGGATTCGGCTCGTACGGCTCGACGCAGTACGGGCAGATCCGCCGAACCAGGCGTTGTGCGATCACGCCGGTGATCGACGACGCGACCAGGAACGTCTCGATGCCCATGTCGAGCAACCGGTGCAACGCCGCGACGGCGTCTGTTGCGTGCAGGGAAGAGAGCACGAAGTGCCCTGTTAGTGCGGACTGCACGGCGATTCGGGCGGTGTCGACGTCCCGAATCTCGCCGACCAGGATCACGTCCGGGTCCTGGCGCAGGATCGAGCGTAGGCCGCTGGCGAAGGTCACCCCCGCCTGCACGTTGATCTGCATCTGGTTGATCGAGTCGAACGTGTACTCGACCGGGTCCTCGATCGTCATGATG
>JAVRPF010000130.1:0-7286 GCA_032162385.1 Mycobacterium sp. | reverse complement strand
ACCAGGCCGAGAGCGAATCCCGCCAGCATGATCGACACGTGGGTGGCGACGGCGAGCGCCGCGAGCCCGAACAGGATGATCAGGCTGATCCGCAGCTCCAGCGCCTCCCTGCGATCTTCGGAGTAGTCGTGCAGACGCTTGCGCTGGCCGCGCCGATCGAAGTACCGAACCACCACGTACAACACCGCAGCGCCGCCGACGATGGCCAACGCGCCCAGAGCTGCGCGTGGCGCCCGGCCGGGGTCGATCACCAACGGCAGCAACACGATCGACGCGGCGTCGGCGATGGCGATCTGCGCGGTGATCGAAAGGACGTTCGGGCCACCGAGCCCGAGCGAGTCGATCACCGGAAGTGCCAGCGCGGCCGATGACGATGCCATCAGGACGGTGTAGAGCGCCGCGTGACCCGTGTCGAACACGCCGGCCAGCGCGACGCCGAGCACGGCCGCCACGGCGCCGACGAGGACGGCGCGCAGCAGTGCCTTCGGCAGCGCGTCGCTCAGCGTGGAGTCGCGCACCGGCACGTGCGTGCCGACGACGAACATCACCAACGCGAAACCGACGTTGGCCAGCAGGGTGAACGTCGGATCGGACGCGTCGACGATTCCGAATCCGGTTCTGCCGACCACGATCCCGGCGAAGAGTTCACCGACCACGACCGGGATGCCGAGCCGGGGCGCAGCCGCCAGCAGCGGACCGGCCATGCCGATGACGGCCAACAGCGCCAGCGTGTCGAATCCGAATCGCGACATCTCAGCGCGTCATCGCGGCTGCCACGACACCAGCCGGCACGGGATCGGGGTGTTCTCGTCGGTCAGGTAGCTGGCACACACCCTGTGGTACCCGTCGGCGATCTGCAACGGGGTAGCGGTCTGGAAGTCGCCGCGTACCAAGAGAATCGGCGACAACTTCTTACCTGCGGTGATCTTGGCGAGGTCACCTTTGACGCGCACGTTGGCCTCCGTCAACAACGCCAGCTGGGCAGCGCGCAGGATGTCCTTCGCCTTGCGGAAGGTCGGGGTCGCACCCTTGAGCGCATCGACCGTGCCGGCGACGGCATCGGGTTCCGCAACCATGCTGAGGTAGTCGGCTGCCGCGTCATAGTCGTGCGCCTCGGGCTCGTCCAACCACTTGACAGTCATCCGGTCACGATAGTCGCCGCTGTCGGCGTCGCGATCGAACGATCATTGTTTGAAGCCGAAGCGGCTCTTGAACTCCTGTTCGTCCGGCATGCACGTGCTGCGTGGGGCCACCCAGGCGACGGTTCCGCCCTCTACCCCGACGCCGCATCACAGCTCGACGTGATGTTCCACTGTTCGTCCCGGCCGTAGGGCTTGATGAAGAAGAACGCTCCGTTGAGCGGCTCGGCCGTGGGGGCGGCGTTCGGGGCGTCGTCGGATCCGGTAGTGGTCTCCACTTCTCCTCGCCCTCGTACTTGACCTCTTCGCCGGTGTCGGTCACCGAGTCCGAAAGGAATGGGTACCAGGAGAGCTCGTACCGCCACGGCGTCTGTTCGGCCTTGTAGCCGCCTGAGTAGAACGCGACGACGTGGCGTTGGCACGGTCCCCCTATCTCGCATGACTCGGGATGTCCTGCTCGTGTGCCCGGGCCCAGTCGGCGGCGCCCTCGTCGTCGTAGACCCTTGCCATGAAGTCGGGGGCGCCCTTCGTTCGGGCAACCGCTTGCAGGACGAGCTTCACCCGTTGCTTGAAGCCGTCATTGCTCAAGTCGACGGGCTCGACGACCTCGTAGTAATAGGGGTCGGCAGTCGCTCTCAGCCCTCGCGTCCTTGACCGAATACCGCGGCACCGCCTGTGATGGAGCGGCACTGGTGCTTCCGTTCTCGGGGCCGGCCGGGGCCCCGCACCCGGTGAGCAGCAGCAGCGCAGCCGTAAACACGATTCCAAACCGCATGCGGCGAGCGCAATTCCGGCGCACTGCCACCGCTAGCTGCGCCTATCTCGGCGTACGCAGCCGACAGTCTGTTCAGGCGAGGCAGGCAGCCCGTTCGAGCCGGGCCCGGCAGCCCCGAAAGCAATCCGCCGACTAGGCGCTGATCCAGTTTCCGTGGAAGCCGTACGGCACACGCGTCGGCAGCTTGATCCTCGCCACCGGCTTCCCCGAGAAGTCGGACGCGTCGAGGATCACCAGATCGCTTCCGTCGCGCGTCGGGTCGTAGACATATCCGAGGTAGAAACCGTTGCTCTCGTCGGCGGTCCCCGACCCGGACGGCACGAAGACCGCCTCACCAGGACCGCCCGTGCCGAGGTCGTGCTCCACGGCCTCACCGGTCGGCAGGTCGTGGCGCACCCAGCCGTGATCGCCGACGGACACCGAGTACCGCGCGGGCAGGCCGGCCAGCCGGTCGTCGATGCGCGGGAACTCCACGGCGCGGTCGTCGAGCTGGCGTTCGGACACGGTGCCCGCCCGCAGGTCGATCGTCCAGCTCCACAGCACGCCCTCGGCGTCGAAACCGCCGTTGTCGCGCCACAATTCGGGATACCGGACCGCCTGCAGCACGATCGACGACCCGTCGGCGGAGTCGTGGGCGTTCGCGACGTGGAACACGTAGCAGGGGTCGATCTCGAACCAGCGCACCTCCCCGAATGGATCGTCGCGACGGAGCACCCCGAGGCGCGCGCCGTAGTTGTCGTCCCAGCGGTACGGCATGTCGCCCTCGCCCTTGAACGCGACGTCGAGGTTGAACACGATCGGCAGATCCATGAAGATCACGTGCTGTGCGGTGAGGGCGAAGTCGTGCATCATCGTCAGCGCCTTGACGTCCAGCGGCCGGTTGATCACCAGGTCGCCGTTGGCGTCGGCGCGGTGATAGGTGACGTGCGGCTCGAAGACGTTGCCGTAGCCGAAGAAGTGCAGTTCGCCGGTGGTCGGGCAGATCTTCGGATGGGCGGTCATCGAGTCGACCAGCTTGCCGCCGAAGTCGTAGGCGCCAATGGTCTCCAGGTCATTGGAGATCTCGTAGGGCAGCGACGACTCCACCAGCGCCAGTGTCTTGCCCGCGTGGTTCACCACGTGGGTGTTGGCCACGCTGGCCCGAAGATTGCGGGTGCCGTCGGCGCCGTAGAGCGGGAAGTCCTCGACGAAGCTGTCGGTACGCACCCACCGGTTGCGGTACCACTTGGCCTGACCGTCCTCGATGCGGACGCCGTGGATCATCCCATCACCGGTGAACCAGTGCGCCGTGGCCTGTCGCGGGTTGGGCCCGTTGCGCAGGTACCAGCCGTCGAGTTCGGGCGGGATGGCGCCCTCGACGGGCAGGTCGTGCTCGGTGAGCTCGTCGGCGACGGGTGCATAGTTGCCCACCTGGAAGAACTCGCCGGTACCGGACAGTCCGGCCGGATCGGTCGCCGAGAAATCCTTGGTTTCGGTCATGAGGCATCTCCTGCGAGTTGAAGTAGTGGCTCCAGCCTGACACTCCACTAGTGACATGTCAATAGTGAAATGTCGCCGCCACCCGTCACGCGAGGCGACAACGTAGGAGGATCGCTGGATGCCGGGCCGTCGCCACTCAGCGCTTCTGTTCAGGCTCGCGGTCAACCGCGACGGCACCTCACAGCAGACCATCGTCGACGAACTGCGTCGGGTGATCCTGGATGGCGGAGTGCCGCCGGCTACTCCGATCCCCGTCGGCGACATCGCCGAGTTGTTCGGGGTCAGCGCCATACCGGTGCGCGAGAGCCTCAAGACCCTCAGCGCCGAGGGTTTGGTGCAGCATCAGCCCAACGTGGGCTACGCCGTCGCCCAACTGACCGCCAGCGAGCTGGCCGAGATGTACATCGTCCGCGAGACGCTCGAGTCCGCCGCCCTGGCGGCGGCGGTGAACCTCGCCACCGACGCCGACCGCGCGCACGTCGTCGAGATCAACCGCCTTCTGGAAGTCGCGGTGCGCCAGGATGACCCCCACACCTACCACCGACAGAGCCGACAGTTCCACGTCGGCCTTACCCGGCCCTCCCGCATGCTGCGGCTCATGCACATGCTCGAATCGGCTTGGAACATAACCGAACCCGTTCAAGCAATGGTGCACGTCGAGAACACCGACCGGGCCCAACTGCACGAGGACCACCAAGTCATGCTCGATGCGTTCGTGTGCCGGGACGTCGACCGGCTACTGGCCGCCGCCACGGTTCACCACCACAATCTCAACCGGGTGGTCGCAACCCTTCCCCCAGGCAGTGGTCTTTTCGAGCCCGACGGCTAGCTGACGAAAATATATTGTCGGGGCAACGGCTACGAAATATGTCGCCGCTACGTTTCCTGCATCCACTGCACTGTGATGACAGGAAGCCGTCGACATGACAGAACTCAAAGAGCCACCGCCAGGCGCCAGGGTCGGCGCAGGCGACATCGTCGAAGCCGCAGGCCATCCGGTGGGCGCGGGACTCATCAAACCCGACTACGACCCTCGACTGACCAATGAAGACCTCGCGCCCCTGCGGGATCAGCATTGGACGTCCTACAACATCTTCGCGTTCTGGATGTCGGACGTGCACTCCGTCGGCGGCTATGTCACCGCGGGCAGTCTGTTCGCGCTCGGCCTGGCCAGCTGGCAGGTGCTGATAGCGCTGCTGGTCGGCATCACCATCGTCTACTTCCTCTGCAACCTGGTCGCCAAGCCGAGCCAGATGACCGGTGTCCCGTACCCGGTGATCTGCCGCAGCGTGTTCGGCGTGCTCGGCGCGAACATCCCGGCCATCATCCGCGGTCTCATCGCAGTGGCCTGGTACGGCATCCAAACCTTCCTCGCCTCAGCGGCTTTGGACATCGTGCTGGTGAAGTTGTTCCCTGGCCTGGCGCCATACGCCGTCGTTGCCGATTACGGCTTCCTCGGTCTGTCCGCCTTGGGCTGGGGCAGCTTCATGCTGCTGTGGATCCTGCAAGCGTGTGTGTTCTGGCGTGGCATGGAGTCGATCCGCAAGTTCATCGACTTCTGCGGTCCGGCCGTCTACGTCGTCATGTTCCTGCTTTGCGGCTACCTGATCCACAAGGCAGGCTGGGCCGCCATCGATCTGAACCTGGGTGACGTCAAGTACACCGGGTTCGACTCGGTGCCCGTGATGCTCGGTGCGATCGCGTTGGTGGTCTCGTACTTCTCCGGCCCGATGCTGAACTTCGGCGACTTCTCCCGCTACGGAAAGTCCTTCGCGGCGGTCAAGAAGGGCAACTTCCTCGGTCTGCCGGTGAACTTCCTGGTGTTCTCGGTGTTGGTGGTCATGACGGCCTCGCTGACACTGCCGGTATTCGGCGAGCTGATCACCGATCCGGTGACGACGGTAGCCAAGATCGACAGCACGTTCGCGATCGTGTTGGGCGCGCTGACCTTCACCATCGCCACGATCGGCATCAACATCGTGGCCAACTTCATCTCGCCGGCGTTCGACTTCTCCAACGTCAGCCCGCAGCGGATCAGCTGGCGGGCAGGCGGCATGATCGCCGCCGTCGGCTCGGTGCTGATCACCCCGTGGAACCTCTACAACAACCCCGAGGTCATCCACTACACGCTGGAGACCCTTGGCGCTTTCATCGGACCGCTGTTCGGGGTTCTGCTCGCCGACTACTATCTGGTTCACAAGCAGAAGGTCGTGATCGACGACCTGTTCACGATGGACAAGACCGGCAACTATTGGTACACGAAGGGCTACAACCCGGCGGCAGTCATCGCCACGGTGATGGCCGCGATACTGGCGATGCTCCCGGTCCTGCTGGGCGGCTACGTGTACGGCATGCACACCGCCGCGCAGTACAGCTGGTTCATCGGCTGCGGTGTCGGCCTGGCGGTCTACCTGTTTCTGGTGACCCGCACCTCGATGAAGCTGCCCGAGCTCCGGGAACCGGTGCCCGCAACGTCCTGAGGTCGACACGCGCTACGGCCCGACATTCCACAACTGGAATGTCGGGCCGTACGCTTTTCGTGTGAGCCTTCGCATCGCAGCCCTTGGACTGCTGGCACAGCACCCTGGCAGTGGGTACGACCTGCTCAAACGATTCCAGAAGTCGATGGCGAACGTGTGGCCGGCCACCCAGAGCCAGCTCTATGGGGAGCTCAACAAGCTCGCCGACAGCGGGCTGATCGAGGTATCCGACATCGGCCCGCGCGGCCGCAAGGAGTATCGCGTCACCGACGCAGGCCGGGCCGAGCTGGTGCGCTGGATCACCAGCCCGCAGGACGATCCGGTCTGGCGCCGGCCCGACCTGTTGCGGGTCTTCCTGCTCGGCGAGATCTCGGCCGACGACGCCCGCAAGTACGTCACCGCCTTCGCCGAGCACGCCCACTCCGAGCTGAATCGGCTGGAGCACCTGCGTGATTCGATCGAGTGGGACGACGCCGACGATGACTTCTACGGCCGCGCAGCGCTGGAGTACGGCCTGCGAAACGCCGTCATGGAGGAGCAGTGGGCGCAGTGGCTGATCACGGCGATCGACGAGCGGACCGACAAGTAGGTTCGGATTAGTAGTTGCATCGCGATAGTTTCCGATATATCGTCAATGTATCGGAAGCGCATTCGGCGTTTCCCGTCGTAAAGGACAACAGACATGAACACCCCATTCAATGAAGAACACACTGACGGCCCGTTCCCTGGTGGCTCCGGTTTCGGCTTCGGCCCCGGCGGCCGCCGCATCCTGCACGAACAGCGCAGGCAGGCCCGTCGCGACTTCCGCGACCACGTACGCGAACACCGCGGCGAAGACGCCGGCTTCGGCCCGGGATTCGGTCCCGGCTTCGGCCCCGGTCGTGGCTTCGGCTTCGGCGCCGGTGGATTCGGCCCCGGTGGCTTCGGCCCCGGTGGACCCCGCGGAGGCCGCCGCGGCGGACCGCGTGGCGGCGGACGCAGCAGGCGCGGTGACGTGCGAGCCGCGATCCTCAAGCTGCTCACCGACCGGGCGATGCACGGCTACGAGATGATCCAGGAGATCGCCGCGCGCAGCCAGCAACTGTGGAAGCCGAGCCCCGGCTCGGTGTACCCGACGCTGCAACTGCTGGTCGACGAGGGCCTGATCGTCGCGACCGAGTCCGACGGCAGCAAGAAGCTCTTCGAGCTCACCGATGACGGCCGCGCCGCGGCCGAGAAGATCGAGACCGCGCCGTGGGACGAGATCACCGAGGGCGCCGACCCCGGTGCGGTGAGCCTGCGCAGCGCCGTCGGCCAGTTGATGGGCGCAGTCGCCCAGTCGGCGCACGCCGCCACTGCCGAGCAGCGGCAGCGCATCATCGACATCGTCAACAACGCCCGCCGCGAGATCTACCAGATCCTCGGCGAGTCCGA
>JAVRPF010000129.1:0-3006 GCA_032162385.1 Mycobacterium sp. | reverse complement strand
GTCGTCGACGGCATCGATCACGCCCTCGAGCGCAAGATCGCCACGACGGAGCAGAAGGACACAAGCACGACGGCGGCCGGCGAGAACGTGTTCAGCATGATGCGACGTATCGGCCAGGCGAAGTCCGGCCTCGCCGCCGACTACGCGGCACAGCTGGCGCGGAGCGCGGGCAAAGTCGTCTTCTTCGCCAAGCACATCGACGTCATGGACGTCGCAGAGGAGGTCTTCGCCAAGCAGGGCATCCGCTTCTCGTCGATCCGCGGCGATCAGACGCCGACGTCGCGGCAGAAGAACATCGATGCCTTCACGAACGATCCTGACGTCGCCATCGCGGTCTGCTCCTTGACGGCCGCCGGTGTCGGTCTCAATTTGCAGGTCGCGTCCAACATCGTGCTGGCCGAGCTGTCGTGGACGGACGCGGAGCAGACGCAGGCCATCGATCGCAGCCACCGCATCGGCCAGACCGAACCCGTCACCGCGTGGCGCATCATTGCCGCGCGGACCATCGACAGCAGGATCGCCGAGTTGATCGACCGCAAGGCGGGGCTCGCCGCCAGAGCGCTGGACGGCTCGGATGAGGAGGTGTGGTCATCGGCCGACGTGCAGCACGAGGCACTGGTCGCCTTGTTGACAGACGCGTTGTCTGCGTTGTCGCAGGAGCAGGCAGTCTGACAGAGCGCGCACGGATCGCGGCGGATCAGCCGGCGTCCGCAGGCTGTAGTCAGGCGATCGCGCACAACACCTGCTCCGCGCGGGTCACCACTCGGCGGGGTGAACGAACAGAGCGGCCGGTTGCCCAAGCCATTGGGTGATGCGCATCGTGAGCTCCATGTCCGCTAAGCGAGCAGTACGCAAATTGGTCAACCGGCTTGACGTGCAGCCGAGTTCCGTCGCTAGCTCTGCCCACGTGAGTTGGCGTTCACGGCGGCGCTCATTGAGCGCCGCGTGCAACTGCCTCAGGTCCCATCGAAGCCGCCTGTCCGTTCCTGCCTCCGGCAACCGCACATCGCCCACATCTACGACCGCACCTGTCAAGAAGTCCTCCGGCGCGCGGCGAATCCACCGCAAGATAATCAGCGCATATTGACAGGACATCGCTCCTCGCTTCGCGGTTCTCACGAGCGCTCCTGGGCACAACGAATGATCAGACAGCTCGGCGTTGAGCCTTGCGGATTGCTGCCACAGTTCGTCCGCTAGCGCGGTCCAGCCCAAACCACGGTCAGCGCGTTGGGCGTCGAGGGCGCTGATGAGCGCGCTGCCGTCAAAGACCGGCAGGGTTCGCATGCGCGCGAGCATAACTACACGCAGTCAGATCCGACTGGTGCTGTGAGTCGTCCGCAGATCGGCAGGCCGCTTCGCCATCTACCGACTCGTCTGCCGCTCACACATCCTGTCGCAGACCGGAGCGATCGGGTCTGCGGACAATCGATTTGTCAACCGAAACTGATCAGTTGGCACCCACATCCGGCAACTTCATGGCCGGTGGGGCGGCTGAGGCGGTCTCGTGCCGCGGACGTTGAGATCGTTCGGTGGAGGAGGCTGTCGGGTTCCGTCGCCGTCCATGAGTGTGTCGACGGCGGTGAAGGTCCTAGGTGTTCGACCCGGCTTCAGGACGCTGCGCAGGAAGATGCCCGTGGGCGTAGCGGCCGGTACGGGTGGCGTGCGCGGCTTCAGGTCGGTGCTGACGGTCCTTCGGTATCGAGACAATCCAGCCTGTCCAGCCGTGAGACCGAGTCGGATCCGAAGTCGGGCAGCAAGGTCGCATGCTCGCCGGCTTCGTCCACGGCGCAGCGCCGTTGCGGGTAGCAGGCAGCGGAATAGTTGCGCTGGCCAGGCTTCCGGATGCCGGTCGGCGGTGATGGCACGCGCCGATCTAGGCAAGACAATTGATTTGCGGTCGCACCGAGCGGTTGCAAAAGGGGCACTCATGACCACAATCCTCATCACGCGTCCGCGACTTCGCGGCGTCCGGGAGGCCGTCGCGCTGCTGGCTCGGCCGCCTCACCTGACCCGGCGAGGCCTTCAGATCGCTCTCGGCGTCTTCTGGCTCCTTGACGGTGGTTTGCAGGCCCAATCGTTCATGTTCACCCGCGGGTTCGCCACGCAGCTCATCGCGCCTACCGGTCAAGGCCAGCCGGGTGTCGTATCGGGCCCGGTTCACTTCGCGTCGACACTCATCGCGGCGCATCCCTTCGCCTGGAATCTCTTGTTCGCGGCAGCACAAGTCCTGCTCGGCGTCGGGCTGCTCCTGGGCCGGACCGCCCGCATCGCACTCATCGCATCGATTGTCTGGGCGCTCGGCGTCTGGTACCTGGGCGAGGGCCTGTCCGGCCTGGCGAGTGGGCATGCAAGCATCCTCAACGGCGCACCAGGGTCGGCGCTGCTCTACGCGGTCATCGGTGCTGCGGCATGGCCCAACGGCACGCGCAGAGACGAAGCTCCCGCACGTTGGCTGGTGCGGGCCTGGGCAGCGTTGTGGGTCGGGGCGGCCATCTATCAGTTGCTGCCTGGTCAGAACACCGGGTCGGACGTGTCGGGTGTTCTGACTGGGGCCGCTGGTGGGGCCCCGAACTGGCTGGCCCAGGTCGACACGTCGATCGCAACCTGGGCCGGCCAGCACGGAGCCCTGGTCGTCGCGGCTCTCACGGGCGTCGAAGTCCTCGTCGGTGTCGCGGCGCTGGCACGGAAGACGCGAACCTGGGCGCTGGCGGTGGGGATCCTGCTGAGTCTCGCGATCTGGGTCCTCGGACAGGATCTCGGTCAGCTTTACAGCGGTCAGTCAACCGATCCGAACAGCGCGCCGCTGATCGTCTTGATGGGAGTCGCACTGCTGGCGCGGGCACGGAAGCGCGAAACGGCACCCCTGGCCACCGACATGTCTGCCGCTGCCTAAGTCGCACCACTACAGCAGCTGTCGTGAAGTGTGTACGCGGCGACTACGCCTCCCAACGAGGACACGCGTCGCATCTCGACAAGCACGCGGCCTGTCGGTCAGCGGGATGCATA
>JAVRPF010000128.1:0-3634 GCA_032162385.1 Mycobacterium sp. | reverse complement strand
TCCTCGAATCGGCGGTGACCGGGCTGAGCTCGCGGGGCCAGGTGTCGGGCTACCCGCTCGACGTCAGCAACCAGGAGTCGTTCGCGACCTTCCTCGACAAGGCCCGCACCGACGGGGCCGGGCACATTGACGTGTTGATCAACAACGCAGGCGTGATGCCGGTCGGCCCGTTCCTGGCGCAGTCCGAGCAGGCCATCCGCTCCGCTATCGAGGTGAACTTGTACGGCGTGCTGACCGGCTGCCGACTGGTCCTGCCCGAGATGGTGAAACGCCGCAGCGGCCACATCGTCAACGTCGCGTCGATCGCCGGGGTGGTCGCGGTGCCCGGCCAGGTGGTCTACGCCGGCACGAAGTTCGGAGTCGTCGGCCTGTCCACCGCATTGGCCGACGAGTTTGCACCCCAGGGCGTGGAGGTGTCGGTGGTCCTGCCGACCTTCACCAACACCGAACTGATCTCTGGCACCAAGGCCACCGGAGCGCAGAAGCCGGTGCAGCCCGAGGACATCGCCGCGGCCATCGTCAAGGTGCTCGACAAGCCCAAGACCCATGTCTCCGTGCCTGCGCCGCTGCGGTTCGTCGGCGCCGTCACCTCGATGCTGGGTCCGCGCGGCCGGCGGTGGCTGTCCAAGCAGATGGGCAACGACCGGGTCTTCCTCGACTTCGACGTCCAGGCGCGGCAGAGCTACGAGAACCGGGCGCAGAGCGCGACCGGCGTGGTCGACGAGTAGGACCGGCTACACGCCTGCGGCGCCGCCCGCCCGCATGATCCTCGCGAGGTCGGCCCGGGAGGTGGCCCCGACCCGCTGACACGCCCGGAGCAGATGGCCCTCGACGGTGCGCACCGAGGTGCACAGCCGGATGGCGATCTCCTTGTTGGACAACCCTGCCGCCACCAGTTCGGCGACTTCGCGTTGCCGCGGGGTCAGCGGCGTCGGCGAGGCCGGGCTGCGCGTGGCCGGCGTGCACAGCCCGCCGCAGTCGGTGGCCAACTGGGCGGATACCGACGCCGCGAACAAGCCGCGGCTACGTGACTGCGCACCGGTGAACGCCACGGCGGCCTGCGCGGCGGCATCGGCGGCGGTGCACCGGTCGCCGATCGCCTGGTACGCCTCGGAGGCGGCCAGCAGCCCCTCGCCGTTGCGGGTCAGCAGCGCCTCGGCATGTGCTGCAACGGCATCGGCCAACGGCAGGGACAGTTCACCGGCCAACTCCCTGGCGCGGGCGGCGACGTCGGGCAGCTCATCGGTGACGCCCCACTGCACGGCCGCCTGCAGGCAGGACAACTCGTGGGTGGGTTGTCCCCGGTCACGGGCCACCGTGGCTTCGGCGAGCACGGTCTCGATGGCGCGCGTGAGCGAGCCACCGGCCGCCAGCGTCCACCCGGTGGCCGTCGCCAGCCCGGTCTGCATGAACAGGAAGTCGGGTTTGACGCATTGGCGTGCCTCGGCCAGCATCGCGGCGGCGGCGTCGGCCTCGCCCAGCTTGGCGTGCGTCTCGGCCAGCGCGAAGGTGCACGCGGGCCGCAAACCCGTTGTAATGCCATAGTTCTCGACACCGGCAAGCGCCTCGTGCAGCATCCGCTCCGCGGTGCGCAGGTCGCCGCGCATCAGTTCGGCATGACCCTTCAGGAACGCCAGGTTGGCGTAGGCCAGCGAGGGCATGTCCTTGGCCAGGGCGTACAGCAGTTCAGCCGCCCGTTGACACTCCTCGATGCGGCCGGTCAGCCGACAGGCCCTGGCGTACACGCCGCCAAACCAGAACCGCATGTGCGACGTCTCGAACGAGTTCGAGGCCCGGTCGAGCGCTGCCTGCGCCACCGGGGCGATCGCGTCGCCGTATCCGAGCGCACCGGACGCCATTACCAGCGCCACCGCGGCCAGCATAGCGTTGAGGTCAGACAACGCTCCGGATTCCAGTGCCGCCCTTGCCTTTTCCTCGGCAGCTTCACAACGCGCAAACACCGCGTCTACACCCGCTTCGACGGCGTAGCGGGCCGCGCGTTCGGCATCGGTCTCAGAGGTTTCGGCCAAGACCGCCAGCGTTTCGGCAGCCTCCTTGGGTCGGCCCAGCATCCAGATCAGGTTGGCCGCCCGCAGCGTTGCCCAGCGGTGACGATCTCCGTTGTCCCCCGAGTCGAGGTCACGCAGGAACCGCTCGGCGTCACTGCCACTACCGGCCAGGAAACGGTTGAGAGCAAGCAGCTTCACGGCCTCCGCCGAGCCCGAGGCGACGGCGGCTGTGCCGAACCGCTCGGCAAGATCCAGGTCGAGGAGCGTCATCGTGTGCCGGGCTGCCTTCAGATAGAGATCCGGATCCGGTGACAGGTCGGATTTCAATGTCAGCAGGGCGCGGCGCACCGTGGTCTGGGGATCGGTGTCGGCCTCGCCTGCCAGTCGCCGGGCGAGGTCGCCGCGGACCTTGGACAGGTACATCTCGCCGGCCTTGGCCCGCCGCAACTCGCCGTACAGCGGGTGGGCCAGGCGGGCCAGCAGCGTGCCCGCGGTGCGCTCGACGGTGACCAGGTGCATCTGCTCTGCGGTGGCGAGGTGCTCGCGCCCCACCACGTCGGCCAGCACGTCGACGTCGATCGGCTCGTACTGCGAGAGGGTGTCCACCACCAGCGCGACCTCGGGCGCCAACCGGTCCAACTCGTTGCCCACCAGATCGCTCATGCTCTGCGAGACGGCGACGTCGCCGTCCCACAGCCACACTCCGGCCACCTCGCGGATCCGTCCTGCGGCCACCTGATCTTTGACCAGCTGCTGCAGGAAAAGGGCGTTGCCGCCGGTGAGCCGCCAGAATCGTTGCGCGCTCCGCGCGTCGACCGGACCGTTCAAGGCGCCCTCGACCATGGTGCGGGCCGCGCTGGCGGACAGCGGCTCCAGATCGAGGCGGGCCAGCAAACCGTCCTTCCACAGCGCCTTCACGGCGTCCGGTTCGTCACTGCCGGTGCGGACGGTCACGACCAGGCGGGCCTCACGGGTCTGTGCAAGCTGATGCACGACGTGCGCGGAGAACTCGTCGAGCAGGTGCGCGTCGTCGACGCCGAGGACGAACCGCCCGCCGCGGTGCTGGGCGACGAGCGAATTGATCACCCGGCGCACGCCGGGCGCCGGATCGGTGACGATATCGCCGAGTGCGGCGTTGAACGCGCCCAACGGAATCGGACGCCCCGATGCCGTTCCGACCACCCAGTTGGTGCGCGTGCCCGACGAGGCGGCCTGCAGGAGCAACTCGCGTGCGAGTCGCGTCTTGCCCACGCCCGCCGCACCGGCGATCACCACACCCGAGAAATTGCCGACCCCGCTCAGCGCCCGGCGCAGGGTTACGAGTTCGGTGTCCCGCCCGGTCAGCGCATCACCGCTGATCACGCGAGGACTATAACGCGACTTCCGGCATGGGGTCGCCGATCCGGTAGGCCTCGATCTCGTCGAGGCGGGCGAAGAGCTCCTCGACGGTGAACTGGTAGTCCACTCCGTCGGCCTCCCCCGAGCCGACCAGGATCACGTGCGGTTCCTCGGGGTCGCTGAGCCAGATCCGGGTGACCGGTTCGGTCGACTCGTCGTCCAGCTCGACCCCGGACGGTGGGTAGAACCAGGTGATGAAGTTCTCGTTGGAGAACTCACGGTCGAAT
>JAVRPF010000127.1:0-2805 GCA_032162385.1 Mycobacterium sp. | reverse complement strand
CGTAATTCGGCGCCGATCGGTCGGTGAACCGATGGGCCCGGGGGCCGGCAACCCGCGAGGTTTTTCGGGTTCTACCAGCACGGTACCACATACAGGTAGGCCAAAAACAAGGCCTACTACTTTTTGTCGTACTTACTAGTCTGACAGGTCGCTGGGAGCCCCTTCGCGGCGCCGTAACAGCGGGATGAGGGTGATGACGACGGCCACCAGAATCGCAGCCAACATGACCCCGCCGGTGTAGCGGGGATCGAAGAAGATGGTGCTCGCCGCGCCAAGCGCGACGATGCCCACCCACATGTAGATCAGCAGCACCGCGCGTCGCTGCGAGTGCCCGATCTGTAGCAGCCGGTGGTGCAGATGCATCTTGTCCGGGCTGAACGGGCTGCGGCCGGCACGGGTGCGGCGCACGATCGCCAGCAACATGTCGAGCGCGGGCACGAACAGCACCGCAACGACCAGAAGGAACGGCGAGAGCAAGGCGAACACGTCCCGGGCGCCGTAGGCGTTCTGCGAGATCGGGCCCGCCGCCGTGGTCGACGCCGCCGCGAGCATTAGACCGATCAACATCGACCCGGAGTCGCCCATGAAGATGCGCGCCGGGTCGAAGTTGTGCGGCAGGAAGCCGAGGCACGCGCCGGCGAGCACCACCGAGATCACTGCGGGCGGGTAGAAGAGCACGTCGCCGCCGTGGTCGCGCAGCAGCCCGACGGAGAAGATGCAGATCGCGGCCGCGGTGATGAGGCCGAGTCCGGCGGCCAGCCCGTCCAGGCCGTCGACGAAGTTCATCGCGTTGACGATCGACACCGTCAGCGCCAGCGTCAGCAGGATCGACGTGACCTGGTCGAGCACGATGGTGCCGACGCCGCCGATGGGGATGTAGAGCACGCTCCACGCCACGCCCATGGTGACGAGCACACTGGCCGCGGTGATCTGGCCCGCGAACTTGGTGAGCGCGTCCAGCCCCCACCGGTCGTCGATCAGCCCGATCGCCATGATGAGGCCACCGGAGACGAGGACGGCCGGCATGCCCGACGAGTAGACGAAACCCCGTGTCAGCGCGGGCAGCTGCGATGCCAGCAGGACCGCGGCCACCACGCCGACGTACATGGCGAGGCCGCCCATCCGCGGGGTCGGCTGGGTGTGGACGTCACGGTCGCGCGGGTAGGCCACCGCACCCAGCCGGGTCGCGAGCGCCCGCACCCAGCCGGTGGCGAAGTAGGTGATGATTGCGGCGGTCAGGCCGACGAGGGCGAGCTCGCGCAGTGGCACGCCCGCGCCTTGTTCCGAAAGGGCAAGCGTGCCCGTCGCGATCACCGCTTCGCTCACCACCCGGTGAACCGTACTGGAGCAATCTGAGACCGGACCACGTCAGCCGGTCAGACCAGGAGCGTCTCGGCCTCGACGCCGAGCACGTCGGCGATGGCGGCCGCGGCGACCGGTCCCTGCCGCAGCACCCGCGGCTGTGCGCCGGTGAGGTCGACGATCGTGGAGGCGGCCTGTTGTGCCGACGGGCCACCCTCGAGGTAGACCTCGACCAGGTCGGCGAGCTGCTCACGGGCGTCGGCGGCGGTGACGGCGGCGGGCCTGCCGGAGATGTTGGCACTCGACACCGCCATCGGCCCGACCTCGCGCAGCAGCTCGATCGCGATGGGATGCAGGGGCATGCGCAGCATGACGGTGCCGTACGCATCGCCGAGATCCCACTGCAGCGACGGCGCCTGCCGCACCACGAGGCTCAACGCGCCCGGCCAGAACGCCTGGATCAGTTCCCTTGCGGCGTCCGGCACCGCGTACACCAGGCCGTCGATGGTGTGCCACGACCCGACGAGCACGGGGACGGGCATGTCGCGGCCGCGACCCTTGGCCGCCAGCAGCGCGGCAACGGCCGTACCGTCGAAGGCGTCCGCGCCGATGCCGTAGACGGTGTCGGTGGGCAGGACGACCAGGCGACCGCCCTTCAGCGCACTGATTGCCGACGCCATTCCCGCTCGACGCTGGCCGGGGTCGGAGCAGTCGAAGATCTCTGACATAGCTCTAGCCTCTCACCCGACGGCGGATCGCCGTGACGAAGCGGCGGCGGCCGGCGAGGTCCCGGCGGGACACCACGTCGGTGAACACGCCGGCCCGATCGAACAGTACCGTCGTGGCGTCGGCGGTGGTGTCGTCGTGCTCGACGGCGATGGAACCGCCCGGCCGCAAGAGCCGGGCCGCCAGGTCGACGATGGGTCCGATCACCCGCATCCCGTCCGGGCCGCCGAACAGCGCATGCTCCGGATCATGTTGGGCTACTTCGGGTTCCAGCCGAGCACCGTCGGGAATGTAGGGCGGGTTCGCCACGATCAGGTCCACCGCGCCGTCGTGGTCGGCCAGCAGACCGGGGGCGGTGACGTCGGCCTGGATGAGTTCGATTGCGGTGGCGGCGCTGTTGCGACGCGCGTAGGCCAGTGCGTCGGCGCAGTCGTCGACGGCGATGATCCGGGCGCCGGACCGGTCGTGGGCCAGTGCCACCGCCAGTGCGCCGGAGCCCGTGCACAGATCCACGATCGTCGGCGCGTCTGGAAGTGCCTGCGCGAGAGCCCATTCCAGCAGGGACTCGGTCTCGGGCCGCGGAATGAAGACGCCAGGACCGACGGCCACCGTCACGGGTCCGAACGCTGCGGTCGATGTCAGGTGCTGCAACGGGATCCGTCGGGCGCGGGCGTCGATCACGTCGCGGTAGCGACCGAAGAACGGCTCGTCGGGATCGTGGAACGCCAGCAGGCCGCGGTCGACGCCTGCGGTGTGCGCGGCGAGCTGCTCGGCGTC
>JAVRPF010000126.1:0-4380 GCA_032162385.1 Mycobacterium sp. | reverse complement strand
CATGAACCAGCTGGCCAGCCGGCTGGCGACCGGGTCGACCCTGCCGATCATGCTTGACTCCACCGAGACCCCGGTATTGAGGGCGGGACTGGAGCATCTGGGCGGCCGCTGCACCATCAACTCGGTCAACTACGAGGATGGCGACGGGCCGGAGTCGCGGTTCCACAAGACCATGGAGTTGGTATCCGAGCACGGCGCCGCCGTGGTTGCGCTCACCATCGACGAGACGGGCCAGGCCCGTACCGTCGACACCAAGGTCGCGATCGCCGAGCGACTGATCGAGGACATCACCACCAATTGGGGCGTCGACGAGTCGTCGATCCTGATCGACTGCCTGACCTTCACCATCTGCACCGGGCAGGAGGAGTCGCGCAGGGACGGCATCGAAACCATCGGCGCCATCCGAGAACTCAAGAAGCGCCACCCGAACGTGCAGACCACGCTGGGCCTGTCGAACATCTCGTTCGGTCTCAACCCCGCTGCCCGGCAGACACTCAACTCGGTGTTCCTCAACGAATGCCGGGAGGCCGGCCTTACGTCGGCCATCGTGCACGCGTCGAAGATCGTGCCGATGAACCGGATCGAGGACCGGCAGCGCGAGGTGGCTCTCGACCTCGTCTACGACCGGCGTCGCGAGGGCTACGACCCGCTGCAGGAACTGATGGCGCTTTTCGAGGGAGTGTCGGCGTCCTCGACGAAGGAATCCCGCGCCGCCGAACTGGCGGCCATGCCACTGCTGGAACGTCTGGCGCAGCGCATCGTCGACGGTGAGCGCAACGGATTGCAGGACGATCTCGACGAGGCGATGAAACAGAAGTCGCCGTTGGAGATCATCAACGAAGACCTACTCGCAGGCATGAAGACGGTCGGTGAGCTGTTCGGCTCGGGCCAGATGCAGCTGCCGTTCGTGCTGCAGTCCGCCGAGGTGATGAAACTCGCTGTGGCCCATCTGGAACCGCACATGGAGAAGGCCGACGACGACGCGGGCAAGGGTCGAATCGTGCTCGCCACCGTCAAGGGCGACGTGCACGACATCGGGAAGAACCTCGTCGACATCATCTTGAGCAACAACGGCTATGAGGTGGTCAACATCGGCATCAAGCAGCCGATCGCCACCATCCTCGAGGTCGCGGAGGACAAGCGCGCCGACGTCGTCGGCATGTCCGGGCTGCTGGTGAAGTCGACCGTGGTGATGAAGGAGAACCTGCAGGAGATGAACACCCGCGGGGTAGCCGAGAAGTTCCCGGTCCTGCTCGGCGGCGCGGCGCTCACCCGCGGCTACGTGGAGAACGACTTGTCCGAGGTCTACGAGGGCGAAGTGCACTATGCGCGAGACGCCTTCGAGGGTCTGAAGCTGATGGACGTCATCATGAGCGCCAAACGCGGCGAAGCTCCGGACGTCGACAGCCCGGAGGCTGTCGCCGCGCGGGAGAAGGAAGCGGAGCGCAAGGCCCGGCATGCGCGCTCGAAACGCATTGCCGCCGAACGCAAGGCCGCTGAGACGCCGATCGAGGTGCCTGCCCGCTCGGATGTTGCCGCCGACGTGGAGGTGCCGGTTCCGCCGTTCTGGGGTTCACGCATCGTGAAGGGGGTGGCTCTGGCCGACTACTCCGCGCTGCTCGACGAGCGCGCACTGTTCCTCGGCCAGTGGGGCCTGCGTGGCGTGAAGGGTGGCGAGGGTCCTTCCTACGAGGAACTGGTTGAGACGGAAGGCCGGCCCCGCCTGCGGTATTGGTTGGACCGGCTGTCCACCGAGGGCATCCTGGCGCACGCCGCCGTGGTCTACGGCTACTTCCCGGCAGTGTCCGAGGGCGATGACGTGGTCGTGCTCACCGAGCCCACAGGGTTATCGGGTCGTTCCGCAAGCTTCTCTCCCGAAGATGCTGAGGAACGGTTCCGGTTCACCTTCCCGCGCCAGCAGCGCGACCGGTTCCTGGACATCGCCGACTTCATCAGGTCAAGGGAGCTTGCGACCGAGCGTGGTCAGGTGGACGTGCTGCCGTTCCAGCTGGTGACGATGGGCCAGCCGATCGCGGACTTCGCCAACGAACTGTTCGCGTCGGATTCGTACCGCGACTACCTCGAGGTGCATGGCATTGGCGTGCAGCTCACCGAGGCGCTCGCCGAGTACTGGCACCGGCGAATTCGCGAGGAGTTGGAGTTCGGTGACCATGCGATGGCCGCGGAGGACCCCGAGTCGGTCGAGGAGTACTTCAAACTCGGTTACCGCGGTGCGCGGTTCTCGTTCGGCTACGGCGCCTGCCCCAACCTGGACGACCGCGCGAAGATGATGGAGTTGCTGGAACCCGGCCGGATCGGGGTCGAACTGTCCGAGGAACTGCAGTTGCACCCCGAACAGTCCACCGACGCGTTCGTCCTGCATCACCCCGAGGCGAAGTACTTCAACGTCTAGGCCACGGTCTAGATCCCACCGAACAGGTCAGCGCTCGCGGCGGCCCATTGCGCCACGGACTGGGCCGCCGTCCCGGTCAGCTCGGCCACCAGTTGATTGGCCTGCTGCGGCGCGTCGACGCCGTCAGCCATCAGGTCGAGGTACCAGGCGGCCTGATCACCCATGATCGGGCGCAGGGCCGCTTCGGCCTCGGCCCGGCTGCACTGCTCGAACGAAACGTCGGCGCCGATGCCGACGCCGATCTGCTCGGCGATCTCGGCGCGCGTCAGCGCCTCGGGGCCGGTGAGCTCGTAAATCTGGCCGTCGTGCGATTGGTCAGCCTTGACCAGTAGCGTCGCGGCCACCCGCGCGATGTCATCCATCGAGATCGGAGCCTCCACCACTGACGGATACGGCTCTCGGACCGTCCGCGTCGCCTTGATCTGCTCCGACCACATGGCGAAGTTCTCCAGGAACTCGCCAGGACCCAGCTGGGTGTTGACCAGGCCGGAGGCGGCGACGGTGTCGGCATGTTGCTGCCAGTGCGCCCCGCCCGACAGGGCGACCAAGTACTTCACGTCTGCTCGCTGTGCCAACTCGAGGGTGGCCTCCAGCGTCTTGGGCAGCGGCGCCAAATACATCCGGTCCACGCCGGCCAGCGCCGCCTGCAATGACTCCGGGTTGCCGAGATAACCGGTGACGGGTGTCACGGAGTCGGGCAGATTGGCCTTTGCGGGGTCCTTGGTCAGAGCACGGATGTCGTTGGCGCCCAGATCGATGAGGTGATCGACTATGCGGCGGCCGATGTTCCCTGTGGCGCCGGTCACGAGAATCGTCATGGCTACACGTTAATCGCGAGCACTGACAACCAAACCGGTGTGCTCCTGGCGGCGACGGCATGAAACAATCGCGAGCATGCGTGCCGTGCTGTGGGACATGGACGGCACCCTCGTCGACTCCGAAAAGCTCTGGGACGTATCGATGGACGCGCTGTACGCGCGTCTCGGCGGGGTGCTGACCCCGGAGGTGCGCGAGTCGACGGTCGGCGGTTCGTCGCAGAGCGTCATGCGGACCGTCTACTCCGATCTGGGCCTGGCGCCGGACCCGGCGGCGATGGCCGAATCCGCGGACTGGTTGCACGACTACACCGGTGAGCTCTTCGAGGCGGGGCTGCCGTGGCTACCCGGCGCACGCGAGCTGCTCGACCGGCTCGTCACGGCCGGCGTGCCGCTCGCGCTGGTCACCAACACCCGGCGCGATCTGACCGAGCGCGCGCTGAAGAGCATTGGCCGCCATTACTTCTCGGTCACGGTGTGTGGCGACGAAGTGGTGAATCCCAAACCCGCGCCCGACCCGTACCTGCGTGCGGCAGAGTTGCTGGGCTTCGATGCGTCGGAATGTCTTGCGATCGAGGACAGCGTCACGGGGACGGCGGCGGCCGAGGCCGCCGGCTGCCCGGTAGTGGTCGTGCCCAACGACGTCGAGGTGCCCGATGGTCCGGGCCGCAGGCACGTGAATTCGCTAAGCGAACTCGACGTCGACGATCTGCGCGGTGTCTTCGCCTTGCTGGCCGACGAGCGCGGTCAACAAACGGCCTGACCCGCGTTTCGGTGCGCCAGATACGGCTATATATCTCCCGCGATTGTGCAATTGTTGGTGTGACTCGCATCACGCAGCGCTGCGGAAGGGAAGCTCCATGGCTGGTCAGGGACCCCCGGTGGACGACTCGGCATCGGCAATCACCGACGAAGACTTCTCATCCGGCCGCACCGCCATCCGAATCGCCTCGGTAGCGGCGCTCGGTGGTCTGTTGTTCGGCTACGACAGCGCCGTGATCAACGGCGCGGTCGATTCCATCCAGGAGGACTTCGGCATCGGCAACGCCGAGTTGGGCTTCGCCGTCGCCTCGGCTCTGCTCGGCGCCGCCGCGGGCGCCATGTCCGCGGGCCGGATCGCTGACAAGATCGGGCGCATATCGGTGATGAAGA
>JAVRPF010000125.1:0-4121 GCA_032162385.1 Mycobacterium sp. | reverse complement strand
TCGATCTACGGCCACGACGGGTTCCTGGTCGAGACCGACGCGGTCGGCGAGCTCATCCGACTGACCCTGGAGCTGGCGTCACGGTGACCTCCGACGAGTCCAGACAGCGGCGCTCGCTGTCGTTCGGTGAGGAAGCCGCGGCGTACGAACGCGGCAGGCCGTCGTATCCGCCCGAAGCCATCGACTGGCTGCTGTCGTGCGGTGCGCGCGACGTGCTCGACCTCGGCGCGGGCACCGGGAAGCTGACCATCCGGCTCGTCGAACGCGGGCTGGACGTGGTGGCGGTGGACCCCATCCCCGAGATGCTCGAGTTGCTCAGCGCCTCGTTGCCCGACACCCCGGCGCTGCTCGGCACGGCCGAGGACATTCCGTTGCCGGACAACAGCGTCGACTCGGTGTTGGTCGCGCAGGCCTGGCATTGGTTCGATCTCGAGCGTGCGGTCAAGGAGGTGGCCAGGGTGCTTCGCCCGGGTGGCCGGCTCGGGCTGATATGGAACACCCGCGACGAGCGCCTTGGCTGGGTCAAGGATCTCGGCCGGATCGTCGGCCACGAGAACGACCCGTTCAACAGCGAGGTCACGCTGCCCGGGCCATTCGCGGGCGTCGAACGTCAGCAGTTCGAATGGACCAGCTACCTGACTCCACAGGCGCTCATCGATCTGGTCGCGTCCCGCAGCTACTGCATCACCTCGCCGACCGAGGTGCGCACCCGCACACTCGATGAGGTGCGCGAACTGCTGGCCACGCATCCGGCGCTGGTCAACGCCACCGGCCTGGCGCTGCCGTACGTGACGGTGGGCATCCGGGCCACGTTGGCCTGACGTATTACGCGGCCGGTCCGAACCACCGCTCCAGCGCCGACCGCAGGCGTTGCAAGTCGGCCGGCTCGACGGCATCCGCGGCCCATGCCACGTAGCCGTCGGGCCGAATGAGCATGCCCGCGTACGGCTCATCGGCCATCGCGCCGGTGACCAGATCGACGCGGTCGGCCCAGCCTGTGCCCGTCGGTGCGAGCGCACCTCCGGACAAGTCGAGCAGCACGGGTCGCGCCTCGCGCAGCAGTTCGGCGACGCGGCGACCGTCGTCCAAATCGAGATCGGGCACCAGCAGGCCGGACAGCGGGTGTCCGTCGCCTTCCCCTTGGCCCATGTCGTAGCGCACGTCGGAGCCGGCCAGCAGATGGGCCATGTGCGCCGCGGCGCCCGGCTGCTTCAGTAGTTCACCGAAAAGCGTTCGCAGCGCGTCGACTTCGGGGCCGGGCGCCATCAGGGCCGTCTGAGACAGCGACTGCATCATGACCCGCTCGCCCACCGGACGACGTTCCGAGTCGTAGGTGTCGAGAAGCCCTGCGGGAGCCCAGCCATTGACCTCAGCTGCAAGTTTCCATCCCAGGTTGACCGCGTCCTGAATGCCGAGATTGAGACCGGGGCCGCCCATCGGCGAGTGGACGTGCGCGGCGTCGCCGAGCAGCAGGACGTTGCCTTCCCGATAGCTCTCCGCCTGCCTGCTGTTCTGCCCGTCGATCCGGCGCAATGCATGCGGCCCGGGCCCGCGTGGCGCCTCCAGCGGCAGGACCACGCCAAGCACGCGCCGCGCGCTCTCCCGCAGTTCGTCGAGGGTCATCGGTGTCTCGTCCAGGCCCGGTTGGCGCCCGAATTCGATGGTCCCGAGCAGCAGTCGGTCGGGCTGGAACCGCGCGACGATGATGCCACCATTGTCGAGTCTGGTGTGCCCGTACGGCAGCGGACCGAAGCCGGGAATCAGGTAGCCACCGTCGTCGGTCTCCAGCTCGTCGGGCAGGCGCACGTGTGCGATCCTGCTGACCGTGTCCGACGTACTACCCGGGAAGTCGATGCCGACGAACTTGCGGACCAGGCTGCGTCCACCGTCGGAGCCGACCAGATAGGTGGCGTCGAGGTCGTAGTTCCGCTCGGGCGAGACCACCGCGACGGTCACCCCTTCCGGCATCGACACGAGGCCGGTGAGTTCGTGACCCCACCGGACGTCGACGCCCAGATCAAGCGCCCGCTTCTCCAACAGGCGCACCAGCCGCGGTTGCTGCAGAGGCAGTGCGCGCATTGGGTTGTCGGCGATGCCGAGGAAGTTCACCGGAATCGCGGCGAATCGCCATTCGTACATCGGCTCCGGCGGAGCGTCGGCACCGCTGAACACCTGGTACAGCCCGCGCATGTCGAGTTGCCGGATCACCTGTCCAACAAGGCCGTTGGCCTTCGGCTCGTCACTCGGCCCGGGTAACTTGTCGAGGACGACGGGCCGGACGCCTGCCAGCGCAAGCTCGCACGCCAGCATCAATCCGTTCGGTCCGGCGCCGGCGATGACGACGTCGACTTCATCCATGGTTCTCCCTCACGGCTCGGGGTGATGGTTCGGGCAGGCCGACGACCACGGCGGCGAAGCCCTCCGTCAGAAAGGCGGCCACGGGCCGCGGCGGATCGGCCACCGTGTAGGCGTCCATCGCGGCCTCACCGACTGCACGCATTACCCCGGCCACCAAGCGCGGGTACATATCCCGTTCCGGGTCGGTATCGGTGCGCTCGGCGATCGCCTCCACCCAGTGCGCGAACAGCTTCTTGGAGATGGTGACCCGCATCTCCGGTGCCAGCACCACCTTGCGGATTTCGGCGAGTTGCTCGTCTGTCGGCAGTAGTCCGACGGCGCCCTCCGCCTCCAACGGCTCGAGGATTGCCTCGGTAATGGCCGTCCACAGCGGCTCGTCGGCTGGTCGCTCGCGAAATACCGCGAGGCTGCGCTGCATCCGCTGGACCTGGCGGTAGGCCACGGCCTCGTACTTGTTGCCGAAGTAGTTGTTGAACGTGCGCAGCGACACGTCGGCGCGCGCGGCGATCTCGTCGCGGGTGACGTTCTCCAGCCCGCGCTCGAAGGCGAGCTCCAATGCCGCGTCGCTGAGCGCTCTGCGGGTGTCGACCTTCTTTCGTTCGCGTAGTCCGAGCGCCACCGGTGCGGTCATGACAGGCACCGTACGCTGATTGCCTGGTGGGTAAGATTGCCTTTCAGGCAGTTTTCTGGGAGTTTCCTAGGCGCCGAAAGTACGGTTGTTTGCGGCGTCACTCGCGTTTCATGTTCAACAACCGTGCGTTCGCGGGGGCAGAAAACTAGCTAGTGCCCAACGGGTCGATGGTCCACGCGATGTAGAGCATGGCCGCGCTCACCGTGGCGGTGGTGACGAAGTCGATGGCTCTGCTGCGCACGACGAGCAGCCCGGCCCTGTCCTCGGAGAGCGCCAGCCGCATCACCGCCGCGACACCGACGCCGATCGCCAGCACCAGTGCGCCGCGGCGCCAATAGCCGGCGACCACCAGGCCGAACCCCGCCAGCAGAAACAGCCCCACCGTCAGGATTGGCCACTGGCGCGCGAACACCTCGTGCGCGAACGCCCTTGCCGTCACGCGAGCGCTCATCGCCCTTCATCCAGCTCGACGACGTTCGTCAGCAGGAAGGCGCGCGTCAACGGCCCGACGCCACCCGGATTCGGTGACACGTGGCCCGCGACGTCCCAGACATCCGGATGCACGTCGCCGACCAACTTGCCCGCGTCGTCTCGGCTCACCCCGACGTCCACTACCGCGGCGCCGGGCTTGACCATCTCCGTGGTCACGATGTGGGGCACCCCGGCCGCCGCGATGATGATGTGGGCCTGCCGGGTGAGGGCCGGAAGGTCGCGAGTCCCGGTGTGGCACAACGTCACCGTGGCGTTCTCGGAGCGGCGGGTGAGCAGCAGCCCCATCGGCCGGCCGACCGTCACGCCGCGGCCGATCACTACGGCGTGCGCGCCGGCGATGGGCACCTCGAACCGCCGAAGCAGGTGCACGATTCCGCGCGGCGTACACGGAAGGGGTGCGGGCTCGTTGAGCACCAGCCGGCCGAGGTTGGTCGGGTGCAGGCCATCGGCGTCCTTGGCGGGGTCGATGCGTTCCAGCGCGGCGTTCTCGTCGAGATGCTTGGGCAGCGGCAGCTGCACGATGTACCCGGTGCATTCCGGGTTGGCGTTCAGCTCGTCGATCGTCGCGTCGAGCGTGGCCTGGTCGATGTCGGCGGTCAGGTCGCGGCGGATGGAGTTGATGCCGACCTTCGCGCAGTCG
>JAVRPF010000124.1:0-8563 GCA_032162385.1 Mycobacterium sp. | reverse complement strand
GCCATCTCCTCCGATGCGAGCGGGCTGCGCTGGGTCGTCAGCTTCACCCATGATCGGGAGCCCACCTCACCTATCTCTACGACCATTCCACCGGCGATCTGCATTCGTACCTCACCCTTGCCGGTGGGAGTCGAGCCGTCCGGGATGCCGATGGTCCTGCTGGTCCACGGCGGACCGTGGGCCCGGGATTGCTGGGGGTATGAGCCGGACGTGCAGCTTCTGGCCAATCGCGGTTACGCGGTGCTGCAGGTCAACTTTCGCGGCTCGACCGGTTACGGCAAGGCCTTCGTCAAGGCCGCCATCGGGGAGTTCGCGGGCAAGATGCACGACGACCTCATCGACGCCGTCGACTGGGCGGTCAAGGAGGGCTACGCGGATCGCGATCGCGTCGCCATCTTCGGGGGCTCCTACGGCGGCATCTCCAGCCTCGCGAACTTCATGCGCACCCTGCCGGCGGTCGCGCGGCCCCACCTGGCCAACAACTGGCACTTGTTCGTCGGAGACCCCGATGACCCGGAACAGGAGGCCGACATTCTGGCCCGCTCACCGATTGTCAAGGTCGACCAGATCCGTACGCCGCTGATGGTGGTACAGGGAGCCAACGACTCCCGCGTCGTACAGGCCGAGTCAGACAATCTCGTCGAGGCGTTACGGGCCCGCGGGGTCGAGGTCGAGTACATGGTCAAGGACGACGAGGGGCACGGGTTCGTCAACGATGAGAACGTGATCGACATGTACCGGGCGGTCGAGCGCTTTCTCGCTGAGCACTTGGGCGGTCGGCGCTCGTGAGACAATCCCGAACACCGGATTCAGTCAAAGATCTTGCCGCGGTTGAGAATCCCGGCGGGATCGAGCGCACGTTTGATGGCGCGGTGCATCTCCAGTACTGACGGTGAGAGCTCGCGCTCCAGTCCCCCACGTTTCAGCAGGCCGACACCGTGCTCGCCGGTGATGGTTCCCCCGAAGGACAATGCGGCATCGAGTATTGCCTCGAACACGGTTTGGATACGGCGTTGGTACGCCTCATCAGCGTCGCGCGGGCAGATCAGCAGCGGGTGGAGGTTGCCGTCGCCTGCGTGTGCGATGTTGGCGATGTGCATGCCGTGTTCGTTCGCGAGCGCCTCGATGCGGGCAAGCATGGCCGGCACGTGGTCGCGTGGAACGCAGACGTCCTCGGTGACGACCGGACCCAGCCGCTCGAGCGCCGGGTACGCCAGCCGCCGTGCGGCGAAGAGCGCATCGGCCTCGTCCGGGTCGGTTGAGCGCTCGGCCCATGACGCACCGTTGTCACGGAAGCACTCGGCAATGCGGTCGGCCAGCGCACCCCCTGTTGGCTCGGCGTCGTCGACGCGGGCCAGCAGAAGTACCTCACCGCCGGCGGTCAAACCCATGCGCTTCCATGAGTCGACCGCTTCGAGGCAGTACCTGTCCATGAGCTCGAGCGCAGCCGGGGTGATGCCCGCCGTGCCGACTGCCCGCACAGCCGAGCCGGCCGCGACCAACGAAGGGAAGAACCCGGCGACAGTGATCGGCGCGTTGGGCAGGCTGCGGAGCCTGACCGTGATCTCCGTGACGATTCCGAGGGTCCCCTCGGATCCGACGAGAAGGCCGACGAGGTCATAGCCTGCGACGCCTTTGGCGGTCCGGTGACCGATTCGGACAACCTCGGCGGAACCGGTCACCACCTCCAGCTCGAGCACGTATTCACGAGTCACGCCGTACTTCACGCAACAGACGCCGCCCGCGTTCGTCGCCACGTTGCCCCCGATGGTGGACCACGGCGAACTGGCAGGATCGGGCGGGTACCACAGCCCGTGCGCAGCGACTGCGGCGCGCAGATCGTCGTTGACGACCCCCGCCTGGACGACAGCCAACCGTTCAATCGGGTCGATCCGGACGATGTCCGCCATCGCCTCGAGCGAGAGCACCACACATCCGTCGGTCGCGTTCGCACCACCTGAGAGTCCTGTTCCGGCGCCGCGCGGTACGACCGACGCGCCGTGTCGCAGACACACCTCGACGACTCTGCGCACTTCCTCGGTGCTCTGGGCACGCACTACCGCGGCGGGTTCGCCGACCGCCGCCCAGGCCGCCTGGTCCTGACTGAAGCTGCGCACGACGTCCCGATCGACCAGCACACGCCCGTCGGGTAATGCGGTCCGAATTTCCTCGGCAACAGCCTGATTCGCAGGACTCATCGTCGTGTAAGCGGGTGTCGTCATGTGTGACCTCCTACCGCGCAGGCCGACCGTCGGGCCTTCAACCGTGACCCGCGCCCACAACGATGCCACAAAGGGTTCGGTCCATGTCCCGCGAACACTTCCTCACCTGCTGCCGGGAAGGCAATGCCTGTCAGGCACGCTGATCCTCACGATGGCCGGGCACTGCCCCTCCCCTGCTCGACGATCCAAGCGAACTGTCCGGCCTGCGCGCGTTGGGCGCCGACCCCGACGAGCTGCCCACCTCCTTCGCCGGTGTACTGACCACTCAGGCTTTCCAGACCGTCTTGAGGTTGCAGAATTCGCGGATGCCCGCGGCGGCAAGCTCGCGGCCGTAACCGGAGTCCTTGACCCCGCCGAACGGCAACTCCGGATAAGACACCGTCATACCGTTCAGGAACACCGCGCCGGCCTCCAGATGACGGATGAACCAGTCCTGTTCTGCCGCTTCGTTGCTCCACACTGCCGAGCTCAGACCGAAGGTGGTCTGGTTGGCCACCCGTGCCGCCTCATCGCGATCGGCGACCCTGTACAGGGAGGCGACGGGTCCGAATGCCTCCTCCATCACCACTCGCATGTCATCGGTGAGCCCGGCCAACACAGTGGGCGAGTAGAACCAGCCAGGCCGTTCGGGAGCGCCGCCGCCGGTGAGCACCTGGGCACCCTTGGCCACAGCATCATCGACCAGTTCGCCGAGGTC
The DNA here is from genome assembly GCA_032162385.1 of Mycobacterium sp. Classification (GTDB taxonomy): domain Bacteria; phylum Actinomycetota; class Actinomycetes; order Mycobacteriales; family Mycobacteriaceae; genus Mycobacterium. The sequence continues at coordinate 5,644 of JAVRPF010000124.1, read as the reverse complement.
GTCGCGTCCGGATGCGGTAGCCAGCGGTCCGACGTCGGTAGCTTCGTCCATCGGATCGCCGACCACCAAGGCGTTCATCTTCGCGACGAACAGGCGGGCGAACTCGTCGTAGACATCGGTGTGCACGATGAAACGCTTTCCGGCGATGCAGGATTGGCCGTTGTTGGAGATCCTGGCCTTGACCGCCACCGTGGAAGCCGCGTCGAGGTCGGCGCTGGGCAGCACGATGAAGGGGTCGGAGCCGCCCAGTTCGAGCACCGCCTTCTTGATCTGCCTGCCGGCCGTAGACGCCACAGAGCGGCCCGCAGGTTCCGAGCCCGTCAAGGTGACGGCCTTGACGCGGTCGTCGGAGATGACCGCAGCGACCTCGGCCGAGCCGATCAGCAGGGTGCGAAACGACCCGGTCGGGAAGCCGCCCTTCTCGAACAGGTCGTCGAGGTACAGCGCGGACGCCGGCACATTCGAAGCGTGCTTGAGCAGTCCAGTGTTACCGGCCATCAGCGCAGGCGCAGCGAACCGGACGACTTGCCACAGTGGGTAATTCCACGGCATCACCGCCAGCACCACACCGAGTGGTTGCCATACCGTCCAGGCCTGTGACGCCGACACCGTGGAGGGATCGGCCAGTGGTTCGTCGGCGAGAAAGGACTCCGCGTGCTCGGCATAGAACCGCATGTTCTTCGCGCACTTTCCTACCTCGGCGCGGGCCTGGCCGATGGGTTTGCCCATCTCGAGGGTGAGCATCCGGGCGGCCTGCTCCACATCGGCCTCCAGGATGTCCGCGGTGGCGTTCATCCACTCGGCGCGTTGTGCAAATGTCGTGTCACGCAACGTGATAGCGGCGTCGGCGGCCTCTGCGACGCGTCGCACTACCTCGGCGTTGTCGTGGGGTTCAAACGTTTCCACGGTCTCGCCCGTGGCCGGGTTCACAGTTGCGATCGTCATGTGCTCGGGTTCTCCTTCTACGGATTGGATGCAATCAATGGTTTCCTGCGCCTAGGAAAAGACCTCGGGGTGGCGCGCGAGCTGCAACCGGGTGCGGCGGATGTGGCCGAACAGCACGCGCTCAGCCTCGTCAGGATCGTTCTCGCGGATGGCCGCCACGAGCATGTGGTGTTCATCGTGCACAATGCGGTTGCTCTCGACGTCCAGTAACCGGGTGAACGCGCGGCGGTAGTGCTGGGTGGCGTTCCACAGCCGTTCGATGGTTGGGCGCAGAAACGTCGTCTCGGCCCCGCGGTAGCTGCCGAGATGGAACTCCCGGTCCAGTTCGAGGAAATGCTCGATGTCGCGGGTGTTGCGCATCTGCTCGGTCAGCTCGCCCAGGCGGTCGGTATCGGCCTGCGTCAGATGGCGCAGGCTGTAGCGCAACAGAAGTGGCTCGATCCGCTCGCGCACCTGGTACAGCTCGGCGCACTCGTCGGGGCTCAGGCTCGCGATCCATGCGCCGGCGTTGGCCACCGTGGTGATGAGTCCCTCGGCCTCCAGAATCCGCAACGCTTCGCGGATCGGCAAGCGGCTGGCGCCGTACTGTGTGGCGAGTTTCTCCTGGCGCAGCCGGGTGCCGGGGGGGTAGGCACCGTGCAGGATCGCCGCGCGCAGTTCGTCGGCGACCCGCGATCCGGTGACGCCGTCACGCACCTGGGGTTGCGCCATGCTGCCTCCGACCGCCGCTACGGCTTCACTGTGCCGGGTCGTTCGGGTTCCACAACAACACCACGGCGTCCTCCACGTATGCCTTGCCGTTCGGGAAGCTCACCAGCTCGAACTGCATGCCCCACGGGCTGAGAAAGTACACCCATCGCTGACCGGTGCTGGCATTGCGACTGGCCGTCGGCTCGCCCAGTACGCGAATCCCCTCGGTGCGAAGGTGCTCGACGGCAGCGTCGAGATCCTGGACGTAAATCGCCAAGTGATGACCGCCGATGTCGCTGTTGCGCGGAATGGGCGCCCGGGCATCGGCCGGCTCGTACTCGAACACCTCGAAATTGGCTCCCGTGCCGCACCGGTAGAAGCGCAACTGCCGCATCACGGTGCGCGGATGGACGTTGAGATGTTCGTGCATCCAGTCATCGTCGTGTTGGAACGGCCCGAGCGTGTAGACGTGCGTGCAACCTAGAACCCGCACGAAGAAGTCGTGGGCTTCCTCCAGGTCGGGGACGGTGAACCCGACGTGATCCGTGCCCACCAGCCCTGGTAGCGCCATACAACCTCCCACGTAGTGGATCCAATACGGTCACAATAGCGGACCCAACTAGATACATGGCGCCATAAACTAGCCAAAGTGTATCCAATCGGGGTAAATTAGCCCCAAGCCGCCACCGGTGCCGCCGGTCGCGCGCCGTCAACGGAAATAAGGGACATGCCACGCGAACAACGCCTCGAGACCGGCTCCGCCTGGATCGAACTGTCGACCACCGATGACGACTGGAAAGCAGCTTCCCCACAGCTTCTGGGCACCATGCTCGCCGAACTGCACCTCATTCGCGCCTTCGAAGAAACCGTGCTCGAGTTGGCCGGCGAAGGTCTGGTGCACGGGCCTGCGCACTCGAGCATCGGGCAGGAAGGCGGCGCGGTCGGCTCCATTGTCGGCCTTCGCTCCAGTGATGCCGTCAACGGATCACACCGCGGTCATCACCAGTTCCTCGCCAAGGCGCTGACGCACGTCACGGGCGGCGTGATCGATCCGGCCGCGACGGTGACCCCGAAGATCCAACGGGTGCTGCAACGGACACTTGCCGAGATCCTCGGGCTGGCGCAGGGTTACTGCCGTGGCCGCGGCGGATCCATGCACTTGCAATGGTTCGAAGCCGGCGCCCTTGGTACCAACGCGATCGTCGGCGGCGGTGTACCTATGGGTGCGGGGAACGCCTGGGCCCAAAAACACAGCGGTACAACCGATCTCACCATGAGTTATTTCGGTGACGGGGCCAGTCAGATCGGCTCAGTGCTGGAGACGATGAACCTCGCCGCAGCATGGAAACTGCCATTCTGCTTCTTCATCGAGAATAACCTGTACGCCGTGTCCACCCGGGTCGAAGAGATCACCGCCGATCCTCGGTTGTCGGTGCGCGGCCAGGGATTCGGCATACCCGGTTGGCGCGTCGACGGCATGGACCCGTTGGCGGTCCACCTCGCCACCGAGCAGGCGGCCGAACGAATGCGCAGCGGCGCCGGGCCTGCGGTCATCGAAGTCGAGGTGTACCGGTTCTTCCACCAGAATGGTCCCTACCCGGGCAGCGCGTTCGGATACCGCGACAAGGAGGAAGAAGCGCGCTGGCGCGCGCGCGACCCGCTCGACCGGGTCGCGCGCGAGATGATGGCGCTCGGACTGATCGACGAGACAGGAGTGGCCTCGGTGCGCCGCCAGGCGCAGGATGCGATGAAGGCCGCCGTGGCCGAGTTGGTCGATGCCGACCCCGACGAGGCGGGCAAGCGTCGCATCCGGCCGCAGTTGTGGCCCGATCCCGGTTTCGTCGACGTCGGGGTGCGAGGTGACGCAAGCGAGCTCGGATCACTCACTGTCCTCGAACCGACGAAGCACCAGGGTCCGTGGCGCTCGGTGAAATTCGTCGAGGCAGTGGCCGCCGTGATGGACCGGCGGATGGCCTGCGACGAGCGCATCGTGGTGTTCGGTGAGGATGTGCACCACCTGGGTGGCGGTACCAACGGCGCTACCAAGGGGCTGGCGAAGTACGGCGAGAACCGGTTGGTCGGAACCCCCATCAGCGAGAACGCATTCGCCGGCATGGGCGGTGGGCTTGCACTCGACGGCCGCTTCCGGCCGGTGGTCGAGTTCATGTACCCCGACTTCATGTGGGTGGCCGCCGATCAGGTGTTCAATCAGATCGGCAAGGCACGGCACATGTTCGGCGGTGACAATCCAGTGCCGTTCGTGCTGCGCACCAAGGTCGCGATGGGCGCCGGATACGGGTCACAGCACCTGATGGACCCCGCGGGAATCTTCGCAACCAGCCCGGGCTGGCGGATCGTGGCGCCCTCGACCGCCGCCGACTATGTCGGCCTGATGAATGCCGCTCTGGCCCTTCAGGATCCAGTGCTGGTCATCGAGCACGTCGACCTGTACGGTCTCGCCGACAAGGTCCCCGAGGGGGATCTCGACTACATCATTCCGCCGGGCCGCGCCGCAATCCGGCGGGAAGGCTCAGAGGTCACCGTGATCAGCTATCTGTCGATGGTGGCTGACTGCCTGGAGGCGATCGAACAGACCGACGTCGACGCCGAGCTGATCGACCTGCGCTGGCTGGACCGCGCGTCGATCGACTGGGACACCATCACTACCAGCGTCCGAAAGACCAACGCGGTCTTGCTCGTCGAACAGGGCGCGCGCGGCACTTCATACGGTGGCTGGCTGGCCGACGAGATTCAGCGCAGGCTCTTCGACTGGTTGGACCAACCCGTGGAACGGGTGTCCGGTACGGAGGCATCGCCGAGCATCTCCAAGGTGCTCGAACGCGCCGCGATCGCCAGGACCGAGGACGTCGTCGCCGGTCTGGAGAAGATCCGTGTGGGAATGGGACAACGCTGATGCCCACGGTGGTGCGGATGCCCGAGGTGCTTGCCAACGCCGGCCAGGCCGTCATCCAGACTTGGCTCGTCTCGGAGGGGCAGAAGATCACCGTTGGTGACCCGCTCGCCGAGATCGAAACCGAGAAGGCGGTCGTCGAGTACGTCGCCGAAGTGAACGGGATCGTGGGCCGGCTGATCGCCGAACCGGGGTCGACGATTGCGGTGGGCGAGCCGATCGCGGTGGTGCTGGCGCCAGGCGAGACCGACGCCGACATCGATGCCGCCGTGCGGAACGGTGTCGCGTTTTCGGCCACACCGCAGCCCGAACTCGCCGCCGTGGGTGTCGCCCAACCCGCCGCCGCCAACGGGCGGCGACTGTTCGCCACACCGTTGGTGCGAAAGCTCGCGCATGAACGAGGGATCGAGCTGGAGAGCGTGAAAGGCACCGGTCCCGGCGGGCGTATCGTGCGGCGTGATCTGGAACGGGTGCCGCCAGTGGCCGAACCCGTCGGCGCGCCGCAACCTGTGCGCACCCCGGCGCCGGCCGTCGCATCAACTGGATCGGCAACAGGCTTCACGGATATTCCGCTCACGGTGATGCGCAAGGCCATCGCACGTCGACTCACCGAGAGCAAGACGACGGTGCCGCACTTCTATCTCACCGCGGATTGCCGAGTCGACGATCTGCTCGAGTTGCGCCGCAGCGTCAACGCGGCCGCCGCCATCAAGGTGTCGCTGAACGACTTCGTCCTGAAAGCGGTTGCCGGCGCTCTCATCGAGGTACCCGACGCCAACGCGATTTGGAACGGCGAGTCGATCCGCCGGTACGACGGCGCCGACATCGCCGTGGCCGTGGCGGTGGACGGTGGTCTGCTGACACCGGTGCTGCGCGGTGTGGACACCACACCGCTGTCCGAGATATCCTCCCGGACCGCCGATCTCGCCCAACGCGCCCGGGACGGCCGGATCCAACAGTACGAGCTCGAGGGTGGCAGCTTCTCGGTGTCCAACCTCGGGATGTTCGGCGTCGCAGAGTTTTCCGCCATCCTCAACCCGCCACAGTCCGGCATTCTCGCCGTCGGCCGCGCCATCCAACGACCCGTCGTCGTCGATG
>JAVRPF010000123.1:0-2924 GCA_032162385.1 Mycobacterium sp. | reverse complement strand
AAGGCGGACAAACCAACATCACCGACCTCGGCCTGGCCTGCGGCCCCGACAACCGCCTCGTCAACGACCACGGCTGGACCACCCGCATCCGCAGCGACGGCCGCATCGAATGGATCCCACCACCACTACTCGACACCGGCCAAGACCGGATCAACCACTACCACCACCCCGACGAACTCCTCCGCCCACGCGACGAGGACCCGTGAGACGGGCGTCAGCGGCCGGTGGCTACAAGTGTGCCGCGCCAGCCGGTCGGTAACCTTCAGCCGCAAGCCATGCGCGAGCCCGACCACGCTGACGCTCATCCCGCAGCATGAGGTAGCGCCCAAGCTCCTCCGGCCAGCGGGAAAGCACGTCCTTGAACCGGTGAAAGGCGCCCGTGCCGGTTATCGCGATCTCGAGCCGATCGGCGATCTCGGGGTCTGTCACCGTGGCTATGAACCGCTCCATATCGCGATAGCCGTCGTGTGAACCTTGATGAGGTATGTAGCGCCAGGGGCCTTCGACATCATCTACTCCGTCGTCCTCTTCGAGATCGTCGTGGGGAGGCCAGATCTCGCCGGACTTGAGATCGATCCGAGCTTCGCCATAGCGCGGATCGCCTTCCAAGAAAGACGCTAATTCCTCCAGATCGACCGCGATCGGGCGCAGAAGCGGTGTGGCACCCCGCCTTAGAGCTACTTCGATCTGGTCGGCCAACTCGTCGTCTCCCACCCACGACCGGTCACGCAGGGCCGCAGCGCAGTGTGTCGCCAGTTCTAGTGCTCCATCAACGTCTTGAGCGACGGCGTCCAAAAGGCCGTCGCCCGCCATCTGTAGCACGTCATCGGTCAGCCGCCCGCGCACCATCTCGACGACCGACCCGTCGCCCCTGTACACCGCGCCGCGCAGCTGCCTGATGGCCTCGGTACCCCATCGGCACACAGGGGAAGCGTAGTAGGGACGCTCCACGCAGGTGCTCGAAGATCCGAGACTACGCCGAGTCCGGCACCGCAAAACGAGCCGGCCATCGATGTCGTGATACCCCACGACCCGCGACGTCGTCGCCTCTACCATCAGCCCATGCGCGACTCCAAGATCTTGATCACCGGCCCTACCGGACAGGTCGCTGCCCCCATCGCCCGTGCGTTGGCGGCCGACAACGAGGTGTGGGGCATCGCCCGGTTCACCGACACCGCCGCGCGAGATGACCTCGAGCGAGCGGGAGTTCGGTGCCAGACGGTCAACCTCGCGGCCGGTGAATTCGCCGGGGTCCCGTCCGACTTCGACTACGTCATCAACCTTGCCGTGGCCAAGAGCGGCAAGTGGGACAAGGACCTCGCGGCCAACGCGGAGTCGGTCGGCCTGCTCATGGCTCACTGCCCCGACACCAAGGCGTTCCTGCACTGCTCTTCGGCGGCCGTCTACGACCCTCCCGACGACGAGCCACGAACCGAACGCACCGCCCTTGGCGACAACCACAAGTCGATGCTCCCTACGTATTCGATCTCGAAGATCGCCGGCGAGGTCGTAGCTCGTTCGATGGCGCGTGCGCTGGGCGTGCCCACCACGATCGCGCGGCTCAACGTCCCGTACGGCGACAACGGTGGATGGCCGCGATATCACATGGAGATGATGCTGGCCGGCGTGCCGATCCCGGTCCCGCCCGGCGGCCCGGCCCGCTACAACCCCATCCACGAGGACGACGTCATCGCGACGTTGCCCAAGCTGCTCGAGGCGGCGTCGGTGCCTGCCATCACGGTCAACTGGTGCGGCGAGCAGACCGTCAGCCTTCAGGACTGGTGCACGCATATCGGGTCATTGGTCGGCCGGGAGCCGGCGTTCGAGGAGAGCCTTCACGCGCTGCGCGGCGGCCCCACCGACGTGACCCTGATGCGCGAGATCACCGGCGGCACCACGGTCGACTGGCGTGACGGCATCAGCCGGATGGTGGCGAAGTTCCACCCCGAACTGGTCGGTGCGTAGGTTCGACTACTCGCTGCTGTCGAGTGCCGCCACCGCGGGAGCCAGCCGCTCCAATTGATCGATCCCCGCCGAGAATTCGGTGCCCATGGGCAACATGAGCGTCACGTGGTCAGCCCCGGCAACGAGGTGTTCGCCCACCTTGGCTGCGATCGCATCGGCGTCGCCGTGACCGATGACCGCATCGACGACCGCGTCGGCGAGCTCGTGACCACCGAGGCCGAGCCCGGCCAGAGTAGCCGCGTATGACGGCCGACCGAGATTCGCCGATACCGTCTGGCGCGCAACGTCCTTCGCTCGCACGCGATCGCTGTCGGGAACCACCGTCAGCCCGATCACCAGAAGCTTGTCAGGTCCCAACACTTGCCGCGCTCGTGCGGTGAACTGCGGGGGTAGGCCGGCAGGCATCGCCCCGTCCGCCGACTCCGCGGCGAGCGCGAGCATCTTCGGGCCCATGGCGCCGACGATGCGTGGATACGCGACGTCCGCCGCCGGCGGCCACGTCTCGTCGTCCATGCGGCGCAGATAGTCGCGCATCGTGGCCCGGGGGCTGCCGAACTGGCGGCGCGTCCCGGCCGCCTGCGCCGGAAAGCCGACGCCCAGACCTAGCGTGAGTCGACGCGGATACCCCTGCGCGAGCATGGCCGCCGCCGCGTGCATGGTCTGCGGTTCGCGCGCCCAGATGTTGGCGACGCCGGTGCCGAACGCCATCCGTTCGGTCGCGGCCAGTAGCACGGCTAGATGGACCATGGCGTCCTTACCGCCGACGACCTCGTTGCTCCAAGCGGCCTGAAAGCCCGCGCGTTCCATCCGGGCGACGGCCGCGCGTTGCTCGTCGACCGACGGCGCGTAGGTGAACCCGAGCGGCAGATGCACGCCGACCTGGCCCAATGCCTCACGGGCCGAGTCGATCACGTCGGAAGTGGTCACGGCCGAGCCGCGAAGTAGTGCCGCGCCTTGAG
>JAVRPF010000122.1:0-5660 GCA_032162385.1 Mycobacterium sp. | reverse complement strand
CTGCGAAGGAGATGGCGATCAGCCACAGGATGTGACCGATGAGCAGCCCGCCGATACCGGCGACGACGTTGGCTCTCAAAAGTTGATCATGTGGCCGGCCAAGCCGTGGAAGCACTCTTGGAGCGCTTCGGACAGCGTCGGATGGGTGTGCACGTTGCGGGTGAGCTCATTGACCGTGAGGTCCCACTTCTGCGCCAGCGTCAGCTCCGGCAGCAGTTCGGAGACGTCGTGCCCGATCAGGTGCCCACCGAGAAGCTCGCCGTACTTGCCGTCGGCGACGATCTTCACGAAGCCGCCGGGTTCGCCGAGCCCGTGGGCCTTGCCGTTGGCGGTGAACGGGAACTTCGCGACCTTGACGTCGTAGCCCTCGTCGCGGGCCTGCTGTTCGGTCAGTCCGAAGCTGGCGACCTGCGGCTGGCAGAAGGTGGCGCGCGGCAACATCCGGTAGTCGCCGAGCGCGAGAGTCTCGGCGCCTGCGATGGTTTCGGCGGCCACCACACCCATGGCCTCGGCGACGTGGGCGAGCTGCAGCTTGGCCGTGACGTCGCCGATCGCGTAGATGTGCGGAACCGAGGTGCGCATGTACTCGTCGATGCCGATGGCCCCGCGCTCGGTGATCTGCACGCCCGCCTCGTCCAGGCCGAAGCCGTCGACGTTGGGCGCGAAACCGATGGACTGCAGCACCTTGTCGGCCTTGAGCTCGGTGCTGTTGCCGTCCTTGCTGACCATGACCCGGACGGAACCGTCACCCCCCTCGTCCACGATCGACTCGACCTTGGTGCCGGTGAGGATCTTGACGCCGAGCTTCTTGAACTGCTTCTCGATCTCCTTTGACACCTCGGCGTCCTCGTTGGGCAGCGCGCGGGGCAGGAATTCGACGATGGTGACGTCGACGCCGTAGTTGCTCATCACGTAACCGAACTCCATGCCGATGGCCCCCGCCCCGGCGATCACGATCGACCCGGGCAGTTCACGCGCGAGAATCTGCTCCTCGTAGGTGACGACGTTCTCCGACAGTGACGTGCCGGGTACCAGCCGCGTGCTGCTGCCGGTGGCGATGATGGCGTTGTCGAAGGTGACGGTCTCGGTGCCACCCTCGTTGAGATCGACCGAGAGCGTCTTGGCGTCGGTGAAGGTGCCGCGGCCGTGGATCTCGGTGATCTTGTTCTTCTTCATCAGGAAGTGCACGCCCGCGACGCGTCCGTCGGCGACCTTGCGGCTGCGGTCGAACGCCACCCCGTAGTCGAAGCTCGCCTCACCAGTGATGCCGAAGGTCTTCGCCTCCTTGGTGAAGATGTGCGCCAGCTCCGCATTGCGCAGCAGCGACTTCGACGGAATGCAGCCGACGTTGAGGCACACGCCGCCCCAGTACTTCGGTTCGACGATGGCGGTGTTCAGCCCCAGCTGGGCCGCACGAATGGCAGCGACGTATCCGCCGGGACCTGCTCCGAGAACGACGACGTCATAGTGAGTCACGCCCCCACCCTAATAGTCCCGATGCTGGCACTAGCGGTCGATCCAGTGAAAGACGTAGGCACCGTAGAGGGCGGCCGCGGCGCCGGTCGAAGCCAGCGGAGCCGACATCAGGGCGATCGCGACGGCGGAGACCAGCGGCTTGTTCGGCGCCATCGCGACGAGCAGGCCGGCAACCGTGCAGGCGACGAGGTAGACCAGCAGCACGAACACCGGCCCGGTCTTGTCCGCCGACTGGAACCACCACTCGTAAAGCGCAAGACCGGCGCCCGCGGCGACGGTCCAGACGCCGGTCACGACCAGGACGAAGGTCCAGCGCTTCAGGAACTGGTCGGTGCCGGGGAACAACTCGGGTGCGACGAACGTGGGCAGCGGCTCCAACGGGTTCTCGGTCGGGGGCTCGGTGGCGGTGCCACATCCCGGGTTGCTTCGCTCTCCCCCGCAAGCGGGGGGACCCCCAGCACCGATGATCGGCTCCGCCTCCATGGCGCCGGTGTCGAACAGCGGCGTCCAGTGCGTGGTCGGCTCGCCCGCCTGAAGCTCAGGCACCTGACACCACCTGGATCGCGACCAACGCGCCGAAACACCCCGGGGCGAGAGCCAACACGAACGCTCCCAGCGTGGTGATCCACCGCCGGCCCGAGAACAGGATGAGCAGCATGCCGACGGCGCTCGGCACCCCGACCACGAACGCGATCACGACGTCCGGCCGGATGCTGGCCGTCACCACCAGCGTGGATCCGATACCTGCGAGCAGTCCCACCGCGACACCGACCAACATCGCGCCGGTCAGCAGCCACGCCCGCGGGAGCGGAATCACCCTTCCACGGTAACGCGGCGATCGGCGGCTAGGGCTGCACGCTCGCGGCGCGCCGTCGCGGTATCGGGCAGGCGTCTTCGGCCTGCGCGACGACGTGCGTACCCGTTTCGGCCGGGCGCGCACCGGCTTCGTACTGTGCACCGGTCACCGGCGGATGGTCGGCCAGCTCGGCGTTCTCCGCCTCGGTGTACGCCCGGCCGCGGGATAGGAACCGCATGCCCTCCGGCGCTTCCACGCTGAACCCGCCGCCGCGACCAGGAACCACGTCGATCACCAGTTGGGTGTGCTTCCACGCGTCGAATTGCGGACCCGAGATCCATACCGGCACCCCGTCGCCGACGTCGAGGACCGACAGCAGCACGTCACGGTCACCGACGATGAAGTCGCCGTCGGGGTAGCACATCGGCGACGACCCGTCGCAGCAGCCGCCGGACTGGTGGAACATCAGGGCGCCGTGGCGATCCTGCAGCCGACGCAGCAGGTCGGCGGCGGCCGCGGTGATCAGTGCTCGGCTGGGCGTGGTCATCGGAGGCTGGCTCCCATCGGCGGGTGTAACACGGCTCACACTACGCGCGACCAGCACAATGGTTCCCGTGAAGACCGACCCCCATCTGTGGCTCGAGGACATCACCGGCGACGACGCGCTGGAGTGGGTGGATGCGCACAACGAGCCGACGCTGGCCGATCTCGGCGGTGAGCGCTTCGTGCAACTGCGCGCTGAGGCGCTGCAAGTGCTCGACACCGACAGCCGCATCCCCTACGTGCGGCGCCGCGGCGAGTATTTGTACAACTTCTGGCGCGACGCGACCAACCCACGGGGGCTGTGGCGGCGCACCACGCTCGACAACTACCGCAGTGCCGATCCCGACTGGGACGTGTTGATCGACGTCGATGCGCTGGCGGCCGACGACGGCGAGAACTGGGTGTGGGCGGGCGCCGACGTCATCGAACCCGATCTGACGCTGGCGCTCGTCGGGTTGTCGCGCGGCGGCTCCGACGCCACCGTCGTGCGTGAATTCGACATGCGGACGCAGCAGTTCGTCACCGGGGGTTTCGAACTCCCTGAGGCCAAGACCGACGTCACCTGGCAGGACGCCGACACCGTAATCGTCGGAACGGACTTCGGCCCGGGTTCGCTGACCGACTCCGGGTACCCGCGGATCACCAAGCGGTGGCGGCGCGGACAGCCGTTGACCGAGGCCGAGACGTTGTTCGCCGGGGAGGTGTCCGACGTCAGCGTGGGCGCCGGGTTCGATCCCACCCCGGGCTTCGAGCGCCTGCTCATCTCGCGGTCGTTCGACTTCTTCAACCGCGAGCGCTACGAGCTGCGCGGCGGCGAGCTGATCAAGATCGACGTGCCCACCGACGCGGGCACGTCGATCCACCGCGAGTGGTTGCTGATCCGACCCCGTACCGACTGGACCGTGGGTTCGACGACGTACCCCGCCGGATCGCTGCTGGCCGCCAAGTACGACGAATTCCTCTCCGGAACAGTCGATCTGACCGTCGTCTTCGATCCCGACGAGCACACCAGCCTGGAGACCTACACGTGGACCCGCGACCACCTTGTGCTCGTCACGTTGGTCGACGTCGTCAGCCGGCTCGAGCTCGTCATCCCCGGCACGTGGCAGCGCGAGCCGATCCGGGGCATCCCGCCCAACACCAACACCGTGATCGTCGACGCCGACGAGTACGGCGACGAGATCTTCCTGGACTCCAGCGGCTTCGACGCCCCGTCGCGGCTGCTCTGGGGTCGTGTCGGCGAGGAGTTGGTCGAGGTCAAGAGCGCTCCGTCGTTCTTCGACGCCTCCGACATCGAGGTGGGGCAGCACTTCGTGGCGTCGGCCGACGGCACGATGATTCCCTACTTCGTTGTCGGACATCGCAATTCCTCCGGTCCGGCCAAGACGTTGCTCGGTGGCTACGGCGGATTCGAGAACTCCAGCACTCCCGGTTACGGCGGTGTGCTGGGCAGGTTGTGGCTGGCTCGCGGCGGGACCTACGTGCTGGCCAACATCCGCGGCGGCGGCGAGTACGGGCCGCGCTGGCACACGCAGGCGATGCGGGAGGGCCGTCATCTCGTCGATGAGGACTTCTCGGCTGTGGCAAGGGACCTCGTCGAGCGCGGCATCACCACGGTCGATCAGCTCGGCGCCCAGGGTGGCAGTAACGGCGGGCTGCTGATGGGGATCATGCTGACCAAGTACCCCGAACTGTTCGGTGCGCTGGTGTGCAGCGTCCCGCTGCTCGACATGAAGCGCTACCACCTGCTGCTCGCCGGTGCGTCGTGGGTGGCGGAGTACGGCGACCCGGACAATCCGGACGACTGGGAGTTCATCTCCAAGTACTCGCCGTACCAACACGTCTCGGCGGAGCGCCGCTACCCGCCGGTGTTGATCACCACGTCGACCCGCGACGACCGGGTGCACCCCGGCCACGCCCGCAAGATGACGGCGGCGCTCGAGGCGGCCGGCCAGCAGGTGCAGTACTACGAGAACGTCGAAGGCGGGCACGCCGGCGCGGCCGACAATGCCCAGACCGCGTTCCGGTCGGCGCTGATCTACGAGTTCCTGCACCGCACGCTTGGTGAGTAATCGAGGGTTTGGTCCCATCCGCCACACCCGTCACCGGGGCAGAAAGGGGCGCGCACCGTCTGGCGGAGGGACTCCTGGGGCCAACGGGACACGAGCGACTCCGGCTTCAGCCGTTCAGCACCCCGCGCCCGACGATCGTGGGCAGCTCGACGCACGTACGGTAAGCACGACGATTGGACGGCGGTTCGGGACCGGCCAATAGGGTCGCCCTATGAGCACCTGGTCCGAGATCACCGCCTTCGCCGCCTTCGCGATCCTGCTCCTCGGGATCCTGGCGCCCGGCTGGGACACCGCTCGGGCAACGAAGCGTGTGGTGAAGCGCCGCATCTACTGGACGGCAACGATCGTGGCGATCATCGTGCTGTTACTCGCCGGACTGCCCGATCTTCAAAATTCCATCGCGCTCGCCGCCGCGGCGCTCGTTCTCGCGGTTGGCTGGGCCTACTTCCGCACGCCGAACATCAAGATCGGCGGGCGGATCTGGGCCGCGTACCCGCCAAACCGCGAGCCGGACCCGCCGGTACAGACCCACCCTTGACTTCCGACGCGCAAATGACTCGACTGCTGCTATGCCGACGACGCCAGACTTCGAGACCGTGCTGTACAAGACCGAGCCGCCCGTCGCCACCATCACGCTGAACCGGCCCGACCAGCTCAACACCATCGTGCCGCCGATGCCCGACGAGATCGAGGCCGCAATCGGGCTGGCCGAGCGCGACCCACAGATCAAGGTGATCGTGCTGCGTGGTGCCGGACGGGCGTTCTCCGGCGGC
>JAVRPF010000121.1:0-7702 GCA_032162385.1 Mycobacterium sp. | reverse complement strand
GCCACAGCAGTGCATCCAGTTCGTCGCCCTTGCCAGGACGATCCGGGTCGCCACCGCGCTCGCCGAACAACCGCAGCATGGTGTCGCGGTCGTAGCCCGACTCGTAGCCGAACTGCGGCGTGGCGTCGGCGCGGAAGTACACGTCGGGGTACTCGGCGTCATCGACGACGTAGGCGGCACCCGAGGCCAGCAGCTTCTCGACCAGCTCCACCACCTCGGCGATGGCCTCGGTGGCCGCGACGTAGTCGTGCGGCGGCAACACCCGCAGCGCCGTCATGTCCTCCCGGAAGAGTTGGGTCTCTCTGTCGCCGAGCGCACGCCAGTCCAGTCCGTCCCGGGCCGCCCGCTCGAACAGCGGGTCGTCGACGTCGGTGATGTTCTGCACGTAGTGCACGCCGCGTCCCGAGTCCAGCCACAGCCGGTGGATCAGGTCGAACGCCACGTAGGTGGCCGCGTGGCCGAGGTGGGTGGCGTCATAGGGCGTGATGCCGCAGACGTACATGGTGGCCGTCTGGCCCGTCGAGACGGGACGGACCTGACGGTCGGCGCTGTCGTAGAGGCGCAACTGAGGGCCCTGCCCGGAGACCTCCGGGACGCTCGGCGCCGTCCACGATTGCATGGCCTCGACTCTAGGGTGCTCGCTCAGAACGTCCTCCCGATGGTGCGTCATCGACTCATGCGACAACGGGGACGCCGATTACATTCCCGGCGGAGGGAGAGCGCAGCGACCGGGGAATTGCGACGCCTGCTAGAACACCGACCGGATGGCGTCGAGCAGTGTGCCGGACAGCTCAGTGCGGCACATGACGAAGTCGGGCAGGTACGGGTCGGGCCGGTTGTAGAGCAACGGCGATCCGTCCAGCCGCGACGCGTGCAGCCCGGCCGCCTGCACGACGGCGGCCGGGGCCGCGGAGTCCCATTCCCACTGGCCGCCCGCATGCACGTAGGCGTCGACGTCGCCGCGAACCACCGCCATCGCCTTGGCGCCAGCGGATCCGATGCCGATCAACTCGATGTCGAGAACGTCACGCAGCCACCACAGCACCGACGGGGGCCGGTTGGCGCTGGTCGCTATGCGGATCGGTCCCGGCACGCGCGGCGGGGGTGGCTCCACCGTGTCGGTGCGGTAGACCTCGCCGACGGCGGGCAGCCCGACCGCGGCATCCGTGATTCCGCCGTGGGTGCCGCTGCGCTGCCACAGTGCGATGTGCACGGCCCAATCGGTGTGCCCGCGCAGCGAGAACTCCCTGGTGCCGTCCACCGGGTCGATGATCCACACGCGGTCGGCGCGCACCCGGGACAGGTCGTCGGTCGCTTCTTCGGACAACACCGCGTCGTCGGGGCGCTCCTCCTTGAGCCGATCCAGGATCAGCGTGTTGGCCCGCCTGTCGCCGGCGTCGCCCAGGTCGTACGGGTCGGAGAAGCCGATCTCCTCGCGCACCGCCAGCAGCAACTCACCGGCTTCAAGAGCCACCTGCGCGGCCAGCGCCGCGTCGTTCATTCGGGGTTCACTTGGCTATTCGGGCTCGACACCGGGAGCACGGACCACCATCGGCACGGCAGGGAAGTAGGCCGCCATCTCCGATCGCGACCGTCGCAGTGCCGCCGTGCCGAACCCGCGATGGCGGTGGTCCGGGTGGATCCAGATCCGGACGTTGACCTCGCCGCCGAGGAGCTCACCGAAGACCATGCCGACCTTCTGGCTGCCCTCCTCCGCGACGAACCACACCGCCTCCTCGGCCGATACGCGCCCGACCGCGGCGCTGATCTCGTCGTCGAGACTGCCCGCAGGCGCCCCCGAGCCGTCGCCCTTGGCACCCACGACGCTGGTGCGGGCGGCGAAGATGTCACGGTCGACCTCCCCCGAGAAGACCCGCAGCACGAGGCTCTCCCCCGAGCTGGCCGGCCGCTCGCCGAGAGTGAAGCTGAGCTGCTTGTTCAGGTCCTCGAGTTCGTCGGCGATCCTGCGCCGCGCATCCCGGGTGAGCTGGTTGAACGACGTCGCCATGACGGCTTCGCCGCCCAGGTGCGACGTGCCGAGCAGCGTCGAGATCGCCTCGACCGCGGAGGCCTTGTCGTCGGCCTCGACGATCACGTCGAGCACCTCGTGCCTGCGGTCGAGCGCCTTCTGCAGGGCATCGGTGATCTCGCGGCGGGCGGCGGCCCGATCGTGTTCGGTCATGACGACGAGCGTAGAACACGCCAGTTCGCTGGGAGCGGGACTTCCCCCGACGTTCGAACGGTTCAGAAGGCGGGCCACGGGATCGGTCGGCGCCGGTCTGGGCTGGGCATCACCGGATCGTCAAGCAGTCCAACGGCTCTGGCGTACAGCGCGGTGATCTCGCGATCGGTGATGTGGGCGGCCAGCGCGTCGGCCAGCCCGTCCAGCAGGGCGTCGCGCAGGCCGGCCACCTCGGTCAGCGTCTCGTCGTCGACGGGTTTGCCCGCCCAACCCCACAGCACGGTGCGCAGCTTGTCCTCGGAGTGCAGGCTGACGCCGTGGTCCACGCCGTACACGCCGCCGTCGACACCGGAGAGGATGTGCCCGCCCTTGCGGTCGGCGTTGTTGATCAGCACGTCGAACACGGCCATCCGGCGCAACCTGGCATCGTCGGCGTGCACCAGGGTGACCTCGTCACCGGCGTAGTCGTAGGCCCGCAGGATCGGCAGGTACCCCGGCGGAACGTGGCCTGCGGGCAGCAGGTCGATCAGGTCGGGCCCCGTCGCCGGGTCGTCGTCGTCGATCGCGTCGCCGGGCTGATCCACCCACTGCTGCAACATGCCGGGCCCGGCGGGGCCGTCACGAATGATGGTGTAGGGCACGATGTTCCACCCGAGCGCGGTGGAGACCAGATAGGCGCCGAGCTCGCGACCGGCCAGTGTGCCGTCGGGAAAGTCCCACAGCGGCGCCTCGCCCGCGATCGGCTTGTACACACAGTGCATCTCCCGGTCCCCCAGCCGGGCCTCGCACAGGAAGGTGGCGTTGCTCGCGGAGCGGATGCGGCCAAGTACGGTCAGGTCGCCGCACCGCAACACCTCCCCGTCGGCTCCCCCGTGGTCAGGTTTCGGCGTCATCGTCGGCCCCATCTAGGGCGCCGCGCCGGTAACCGTTGGTGCGCACGCAGATGTGCCCATCGGGGTCGAGCGGCTCGTCACACAGCGGACACGGCGGCCGTCCGGCCGAGATGACCCGGCTGGAGCGCGTCGCGAACTCGCGCGCCGATTCCGGCGACAGGAAGACGCGCACGGCGTCCGGGCCGTCCTCGGCGTCGTCGAGCACCACCGACGCGTCGAATTCGGTGTCGGACACCGCAAGCAGCTCAACCACGACCGTTTCGGCCTCTGAATCCCAGCCCAGGCCCATGGTGCCCACCCGGAACTCGGCGTCGACGGGCATGATCAGCGGGCTCAGATCCCCGACGTCGCCCGTCTCGGGGGGGATCGGGGTGCCGAATCGGCGGTTGATCTCCAACAGCAACGCGGCGATGCGCTCGGCGAGGACGGCGACCTGCTGTTTTTCCAACATCACCGACACCACGCGCTTGTCGTGCACGGCCTGCAGGTAGAAGGTCCGGTTGCCCGGCTGCCCGATTGTCCCGGCCACGAAGCGGTCGGGTGAGCGGAAGACATGAATCGAGCGTGCCATGGCACCTTTCAAAATACCGGCATGAGCCGTGCTGTCGTAATCTCAGCGGACGGGATCAGTCGGTGGAACCACCCACGACGGCGTCCCCGCTCGGCTCTGGTTTGACGAGCAGCGCGGCCGTCAGTGCGGCGCCGGTGTGATTGACGTGCATGACGAAGGGCCGGACCGCCGTGTAGCGAATCACGCTCATTGAGGCGGGGTCGGCGGTGATCCGCTGAAAGCTGTCGAGGTGCGTGCCGAGCGCGTCGGCCACCACGGCCTTGATCACGTCGCCGTGGGTGCAGGCCACCCACAGCACGTCCGTGTCGTGTTCGGCGGCCAGCCGCTGATCGTGCTCGCGCACCGCCTCGACCGCGCGGGCCTGCACACGGGCCAGCCCCTCGCCGTCCGGGAAAACCGCCGCGCTGGGCTGCTGCTGTACCACCGCCCACAGCGGCTCCTTGAACAGCTCGCCGAGCTTGCGACCGGTCCATTGGCCGTAGTCCACCTCGGACAGCCGCTCCTCGACCACCGGCTCCAGACCGAGCGCGGCGGCCAGCGGCTGCACGGTGCGTTCGCAGCGCAGCAATGGTGACCGCACGATCGCCTTGATGGGGAGCGAGCCGATGCGTTCGACGACCCCTTGAGCCTGCTCGAGGCCCTTGTCGTCGAGATCGATGCCCTCGGATCGGCCGGCCAGGGTATGGGCGGTGTTCGACGTGGACCGCCCGTGCCGCAGCAGGATGACGGTCATTGGGCTGCCATCGCGCCGGTGCCGAGCAGGATCAGCACCGCGACGCCGAGGATCACCCGGTAGCCGACGAACCAGTACATGCCGTGCCGCACCAGGAACTTCAGGAACCACGACACGGCGGCGAAGCCGACCACGAAGGCGATGACGGTGGCCACCAGCAGCTGCAGACCCGTCGCGCTCATGCCTTCGGTCACCGGGTGGAAGGCGTCGGGCAGCGAGAAGATGCCCGACGCGAGCACGGCTGGGATCGCCAGCAGGAACCCGAACCGGGCCGCGAGCTCGCGATCCTGGCCGAGGAACAGCCCGGCGCTGATGGTGGCGCCCGATCGTGACACGCCCGGCACCAGGGCCAGGCACTGTGCAAGGCCGACGATGACGCTGTCCTTCCAGGTCAGCTCCTCGACGTGGCGGGTCTGCTTGCCGTAGTACTCGGCGGCCGCGATGACCGCGGAGAATGCGATCAACGCGATGGCGACGATCCACAGGTTGCGCACGCCCGACCGGATCTGGTCCTTGAACAGCAGCCCGAGCACGCAGATCGGGATGGTGCCGATGATCACCCACCAACCCAGCCAGTAGTCGGCCGAGCGGCGCGCGGCGTTCCGGAGCCCACCGAACCACGCCACGATGATGCGGCCGATGTCGCGGGCGAAGTAGATCAGCACGGCCAGTTCGGTGCCGAGTTGGGTGACGGCGGTGAACGACGCGCCGGCGTCATCACGGAAGAAGAGCTGGGACACGATCGCGAGGTGACCGGACGAGCTGACCGGGAGGAATTCGGTGAGGCCCTGGACCACCGAAAGTACGATCACCTGCACCCACGACATCGCCGCCACGTCCACCACGCCGACGACCGTACCGTGGGAAGTGGTCAGCGACCTGTTCGCGGCACCGGCTGCGCGTCGGCGACGGCGTCCCGCACCGCGGCGGCCAGACTGCGCTCGTCGTTGACGTCGACGTTGGCCACACTGTGGCTGGCCACCGCCACCACGTCCTCCGCATGCGGAACCGGCACCTCCAGCCGCGGGCGGTAGATCTCGACCGCCAGCAGTTGCCGCTCGACACGGAAGGAAAAGGTGCGACCGTCACCGACGCAGCCAAAACCGCTCGCGTACATGCCAGTTGAGATGTCTTCGATGGTGAACACATCGCCGGCTACGTCTTTGTCCGCCGCCAACGTCATGCCGGAACCATACCTTTGGTATGCCCCCCAGCGGGGTTGGAGTTGACGAATCGGTGAACGGGAGCTTGCCTACACTTGCCCTTCGACCCACATCCAATTCGCATATCTGAGAGCTACCCTTTGCCGCCGCATCGAAAACACGCCAGTCGCCTAGTTCACAGTGCCGCGATATCTGTGATGGTGATTGCCGGCGCGGCATGCTCCACGAACGCCGCCGACGCGCCGCCGCCGACGATCTCGCCCGCCCGGGCGGCGGACTCCCCACCCGTCACGGCCCCACCCGCAGGCGAGGTACGCCCGTTGAACGGCCCGGGCCTGGCGAGCAGGTTCGACCGCGCGACCCACACGCTGGTCGTCCTTGGCAGCGATCCGGCGGGGCGTTCCGTGGACACTGCATTCCCACCGTCCGCGCCGGCGCGGACGGTGCCGCTACCCGCGGCGGCAACGGCGCTGACCGGCGACGACCGCGGCACCGCGTACGTCTCGACTCGGGGCGGATACTTCCGTGTCGACGTCACCGCCGGCGCCGTGACCCGAATGGACGTCGACGGCGCGCGGGACGCCGACTTCACCGCGATCGCCCGTCGTGACGATGGCAACATCGTGCTCGGCAGCGCCGACGGAGCCGTGTACACGTTGAGTTCGGCCACCGCGGTGGCCGCCCGGCTGGAGATCTTCGCCCGCGTGGACGCCCTTGTCGCCCAGGGCGACACGGTCGTGGTGCTGGACCGCGGGCAAACTTCGGTCACCACCGTCGACGCGTCGGGCACGCGGGCCGAACACGCCCTGCGGGCCGGTGACGGCGCCACCACCATCGCGGCCGATTCCGTGGGGCGGGTCCTGGTCGCGGATACGCGTGGCGACGAGTTGCTGGTATTCGGCGCGGACCCGCTGATGCTGCGGCAGCGCTACCCGGTGCCCGGTGCGCCGTACGGGGTGACCGGGTCGGCCAAGCTGGCCTGGGTGTCAGAGACCGCGACGAACAGCGTCGTTGGTTACGATCTGTCCACCGGAATACCCGTAGAGAAGGTGCGTTATCGAACCGTGCAGCAACCGAACTCCCTGGCCTTCGACGATGACACCGGCACCCTGTACGTGGTGTCGGGCGCAGGAGGGGGCGTGCAGGTGATCACGGGTGCGGCAAGGTGACGGCGGTCCAGCGTGGCCGGATGCCCGCGGGCTGGGAATCCGACCTGTCAGACGAGTACGAGTGGGCGCCGCTGCGGCTTCCGCCGGACGTGACGCGGTTGTCCGCATCGACGCGCTTGTCGATCGAGGCCGAGTACCGCGGTTGGGAGCTGACCCGGGTGCGCCTGTACACCGACGGTAGCCGTCGGGTTCTGTTGCGTCGCAAGAAGACTGCGGCCGACCGGCTGGCCACGGACCAGCCAGGGTCGTAGTGGCGGGCCCCGCGTGATCTACCGCGCGCTGCGCCGGGTGCTGTTCCTTGTCGCCCCCGAACGCATCCACACCTGGGTGTTCGCGGTCCTGCGCACCGCGACGGCACCTCGACCGCTGCGCCGGGGCCTGACCCGCTGGCTGGCACCGACGGACCCGGTGCTGGCGACTACGGTGTTCGGCGTGCGGTTCCCCGGCCCGGTCGGCTTGGCTGCCGGATTCGACAAGGACGGCACCGGCCTGAACACCTGGGGAGCGTTGGGTTTCGGATACGCCGAGGTCGGCACGGTGACCGCCCAAGCGCAGCCGGGGAACCCGCGGCCGCGGATGTTCCGGCTGGCCGACGACCGCGCGCTGCTCAACCGGATGGGCTTCAACAACCACGGCGCGGGCGAACTCGCGCTGCGACTGACTCGGCACACCCCCGACGTGCCGATCGGCGTGAACATCGGCAAGACCAAGGTGACGCCACCGGATGGCGCCGTCGCCGACTACGCCGAGAGCGCCAGGCTGGTCGGCCCGCTCGCGGCGTTCCTGGTGGTCAACGTCAGTTCGCCGAATACGCCGGGCCTGCGCGACCTGCACGCGGTGGAGTCGCTGCGCCCCATTCTGGCGGCGGTGAAGGCGCAGACGCAGACGCCGGTGCTGGTGAAGATCGCACCGGATCTGTCCGACGACGACGTCGACGACATCGCCGACCTGGCCGTCGAACTCGGCCTCGCAGGCATCGTGGCCACCAACA
>JAVRPF010000120.1:0-8152 GCA_032162385.1 Mycobacterium sp. | reverse complement strand
CTGGGGACTCACTTCCGGCCGTTGGTCGGTCACCACCGGTTCCGTGGTGACGGTGTCATTCAGTTGCCCAGCGGCGGGTCAAGCTCGGACGCAGGTGCCGCAGTCGGCTGGTCGGTGGGCTGGCTGGCGCCGACCTCACCTGCCGTCTGCTGCACCGCCGCCGCCGGGGCAGGAGCGCCCAACTGGCGGGCGGCGAAATCGGCTGCCTGGTCGGCCATTCCGTTGTCCTTGTACGAGCTGTGCGCGGACCGGTCAAGGCCACCAGGGAAGCAGACCGGGTCGCCGGTTGCACACAGCTGAAGGGTTTTCGGCGAGTAGAGCTGGCCGATGGTGATGGGTGGTGCATTGTGGTCGACCAGGTTGAGAAACCAGGCATCCGGTGTTCCGAACAAGACCACTGCTGCGACGTGGGGGGCGATCGCAGCAGGCATCGGGCCGGTGATGCCGGTTGGCAGGTCGAATCCGGCGGGAACGGTATCGGTGGTGGTGTAGCCGGCTACCGCCGCACCCTGCGAGTAACCGCCGAGCACGATCTTGGTGGTCGGGCAGCTTGCCGCGATCGTCTCAATCTTGTTGCTGGCGTTGACGATTCCGTCGGCGGCTTGTCCGAAGTTCAACGATGCAGGGTAGTTCACCGCATACACGTCGACCGTTTTGCCTGGCAGGCGGGCGTTGAGTGCGTCGACGAACGCTTGCCCGGTCGCGCCGACTCCGGGTGCCTCATTCGTGCCGCGGGCGAATACGACTTCGACGCTGGCACACGAGTCGTCAGCGGCATTCGCCGACGGGATCGGGGCTGCAAGCGAGCCGACGAGGATCGCGGCCGTGGCGAGCGCGGCGAAAATCGTGGACAGTGCCGCGCGGACTGTCAACGTGCCCATTCTGACTACCAGTGGTGTGACGGTGCTCATGATTGAGTCCTATTCCTGTTCTCGTTCACTCTCACTTCAATGTTTAAGTGACGGCCTGCCCCTTACAAGCGGGCGGCTCGATCTGCGATTCCGGGAAAGCGAAGTGATCTACACCACTTGTGGAAGGGCGGATCGCCGAGGAGGTACAACGGGGGCCAACTCGGGGACTGTTGTGGGCGCTCTGCCGCGCCGACTCAGGACGGTGTGGTGCTAGGCCAACTGTCGTCTGGAGGCAGTCCATCGAGAATGCGCTGGCAAATCGTGCCTAGTTGGCGAGTCTGCGCCTGCGTCAATCGGTCGAAGACGATCTCGCGCACCGCCGCTACATGCGAGGGGGCGGCTTCTTGCAGTTGGCGAAGTCCCGCGCTGGTCAGAACGGCAAGAGTGTAACGACTGTCTTCGGCGTCGGGTTGCCGCGACACCCAGCCACGTTTCTCGAGGCGGGCGACGGCCTGGGACAACCGCGGCAACGAGCTGCCGGTGATCGTGGCCAGTGCGCTCATCCGCAGCATCGATCCCGGCGTTTCCGACAGACACGCCATGATCAGATACTCAAAGTGGCTGATGCCGAACTCGCGCTGCAACTGTGCGCTGAGCACAGGCTGCAACCTGAGGATCATCGTCGACAGCTGCCGCCAGGTCCGCTGTTCCTCCGCGTCTAGCCACCGAGTCTTGTCCGCAGCACTCATGTCCTCACTCTAACTTAATGGTTGAACCGGGAATTCTCACGACACTTAAGTGTTTAACCGAGCATGAGATCGAATGCACGCGACCAGGAGAGGGGTCAGTGATGAAGGCAGTTGGAGTGAGCGGGCCGGACTTCATGCCGCGCTTGTTCGACATCGACGAACCAGTCGCAGCCCGCGACCGAGTCGTTGTCGAGGTGATGGCCACCTCGGTGAACGACTTCGATCGAGCCGCGGTAGAGGGGCGCTACACCGACTCGACGGGCCAGCTAGATCCGGTGCTGCTGGGACGCGACTTCGTGGGCCGGGTGGCCGCTGTCGGCGACGACGTGGAGTACATCGACGTCGGCATGTACGTGGCAGGGACGCTGGCGCCGGGGCGGTCAGGAACCTTCACCGAGATGGTGGAGGTCCCGGCGGAATTGCTTGCCCCAGTCCCTGACGGCATTGAAGTCGCGCAAGCCGCCGGTGTCGGATTGGCTGGGGTCACAGCCCTCGACGCGGTCGGTGCGCTCGGAGCCACAAATCTCGGAAACACCGTCGTCCACGGTCCCGTCAGTGAGGTCGGCGGATTCGCACTCCAGCTCGCGAAGGCACGCGGCGCCGTGGTCGCCGTAGTCACACCGCCTGCGCACGCGGCTCTCGCATGGAAGCTCGGCGCCGACGTTGTCATCCCGGAGGGCGCAAACGCGACACAGTCAATCCAGGCGGTGCGGGAATTCTTTGGCGGCGGCGTCGACACCGCCATTCACGTCGCCGGTGACCTTTCCGTCGCCGCCGGCGTAGTGCGAGCGGGTGGGAAGTTCACCTCGGTCACCGACACCGCAACGCGGGCTATGCGCTCAGACGCCGAATCCATTCCGACAATCGTCGCCCCGAGCGGACACAAGCTGGCCGACCTCCTCTTTAAGGTCGCCGCGCACCGGCTACACAGCCGTGTTGGCCGCACAGTATCTTTCGACCAGGTTGGCGACGCCGTCAATGCGGCTAGCAATAACGCTGGAGGCCGTATTGTTCTCGTACGCTGATGAGGCGGCTGTCGTGGGCAGCTGCGGACGATAATGAATTGCAGCCTCGCCACCGTCGAGCGGGCCCCCAAGCTGGCTTCTGTGCGTCACTCGTATCGAAAAGTACTGCCAGCGTTTTGAGCTCGCCTCAACGAGGCACAACTCATTGCGACTGCTTCTGAACATGTTGAACACGAACGACTTCCGGCGTTCGCTGAACCCATGACGCTTCCGCTTAAGGTACTCGTGATTGATGTTGGCAGTTCGCGACTGCACGAAAGGAACTGAAAACAAACGGAATAAAGCGTACCGCAGTCCGACTGAACTAAGGAGCGCCCGCATGGGCGCGATACTGATGAGTCTTAGGAGATAAACATGCAAATCGGAATCCTCGGTGCAGGACACGTCGGTCTGGCGGTGGGGCGCCGGCTGACCGGCGCGGGCCACCGCGTGATGCTTTCCAGTGCGCGCGATGCGCATGCGCTAATGCCCGTCGCCCAAGGCATCGGCGCCGAGGCCGCCTCGGTCACCGAAGCCGCCGCGCAAGAACTCGTGCTGCTTGCGCTGCCCTGGCCCGCAGTGCCGGACACACTCGACCCGCTACCCGATTGGCAGGGCCGAATCCTCGTCGACGCTACGAACCCATTCGTCGCGTCCGATCCCCTGCAGCTCGCTGATCTCCAGGGCCGAAGCGCAAGCGTCGTCGTCGCCGAGCACGCACCTGGTGCGCGCGTGGTCAAGGCGTTCAACTCGATCACCATGGCGAACTTCGAAAAGGGGCCTCGGCAGGGCGACGCGAGACGGGTGTTATTCGTCTCCGGTGACGACGTCGCGTCGAAGCAGACGGTCCAACACTTGATCACCGAACTCGGCTATGCGCCCATCGATCTCGGCGGCCTCGACGAAGGTGGCCGCATGCAACAGCCTGGCGGCCCACTGGCTGGCCCTGACCTCTTGGTCAACCAATGATAGGAGCTAGCCGCCGAGGCTGTGGCCGAACGCTGAGATCGTCGAGTCCGTGAGGTAGAGGGCGGTACTTGCACGTGCCGGTCGTTCGTGTCAGCGTCCTCCGAAACGACTAATTTGGAGTGACCATGCGCAGTGAAACCACCGCCGCGTCCCCGCGGCGCGCACCGGAGCTGCTCGGCCAGACCGTCATTTGCATCGGTGGTAGTGCGGGCATTGGACTTGAGACCGCCCGACGCGCCCGCGCCGAGGGAGCCGACGTCGTTCTGACTGGGCGCAACGCCGATCGGCTCACGCAAGCGGCCGCCGAAGTCGACGCGCAACGCACTGCGGCATTCGATGCCACCGATACCGACGCCCTGCGCGATTTCTTCGAGGAGCTGTCTGGACCGATAGACCACGTGCTGGTCACTGCCGGCGGCCCGCGCTACGTTCCGCTGCTCGAGATGGACTCCGCCGACGTACGCGAGGCGCTCGGCGCGCACGCGGTATTGGGGCTCGAGGTCGCACGCAACGCCAAGGCCAAGATGCGCCCCGGCGGCACCTTGATTCTCATGGGTGGCACCGGAGGTCGGCGCATCGACCACCGCCTCGGGATTGTGTCGGCCGCAACCGCAACGCTGCCGCCATTCACTGCGGCACTAGCCCTCGAACTCGCACCGATACGCGTCAACCTCATCGCCGCGGGCTTCGTCGACACTCCGCTCTCGGCGTCCCTGCTTGGCGCTCAACTCGAGACCCGCCGCAGCGAGCTGAGAACGACATTGCCGATCGGAAGGGTCGTCGGGCCGGAAGATGTCGCCGCGCTCGCCGTCCACCTAATGGCGAACACGGCGCTGACCGGCGCAACCTACGACATCGACGGCGGCCAGCAATTCGTCTGACGGCGGAGCAAATCCTCTTCAGCGCGGCCTATGACCGCATTGCGAACACCTGCCGGAGCACGTGAATCGCCTGCTCGATGGCGGCGGTGGCCGCGGCGGTGCCGCGCAAGGGGTTGAGCAGCATGAACTCGTGGATGGTGCCGTTGTAGCGCACACTTGCCGTGCGCACACCCGCCTCGGTGAGTCTGCGGGCGTAGGCTTCCCCTTCGTCGCGCAGGACGTCGTTCTCATCGACGATCACCAAGGCCTCGGGCAAGCCGGCCAGGTCGTCGAGGCTGGCACGCAGCGGTGAGGCGGTGATCTCGGCGCGCCTGTCTTGCTCGGGCAGGTAGGCATCCCAGTACCAGGCCATGGCCCTGGCGGTCAGGAACGGGCCGTCGGCGAACTCGCGGTAGCTGTCGGTGTCCTGCGCGGCATCGGTGACCGGGTAGTACAGCGACTGGTGCACGAAGGTCACGTCGCCGCGCTGTTTGGCCAGAATCGCCACGGCAGCGGCTACGTTGCCGCCTGCCGAGTCGCCGGCGATGGCCAGCCGCGACGTGTCGAGCCCCTCGTCGGCGCCGTCGCGGGTGATCCATCGGGCGGTGGCGTAGACCTGTTCGATGGCGACCGGATAATGCACCTCCGGTGAGCGGTCGTATTCCACGAACACCACCGCGGCGTTCACGCCGACAGCCAACTCGCGAACCAGCCTGTCGTGGGTGGCCGCGTTGCCGCGGACCCAACCGCCGCCGTGGACATACAAGACGCTAGGCAGCGGGGCCGCCGAGCCGACCGGTTTGACGATGCGAACGCGCACCTCACCGACCTCCGCTGCAACGGTGATCCACGTCTCGTCCACTTCGGGCGCGGCGATCGGCGCCGCCTGGATGTGATCGAGCGCCTTGCGTGCGCCGTCGGGCCCGAGTTCGTCCAGGGACGGCAGCCGCGATGTGGCGGCGGCGATTTCCTGAGCGGCGGGTTCGAGGATGTGCTGCCGTCCCATGCCTACTCCTTACTACTATGGCCCAACCGGGCGGGCGATAGAGGACGCCAGCTCGACTCGTCTGAGTGAGGTAGCCGGTCGACTTTCAGTCCGGTGTTTGATGCGACAGGTAGTCCGCAAGGGTCATCGGATGCCGCCCGGTGATCGTCTCGACGTGGTCGGTGATCGCGGCGAGGGTCCCGGTGGCGATCGCGGTATAGGTAGAGACCCACGCGTCGTATTGCCAGCCGGGGGCATCCCATTTCTTGCGGGATTCGTACGCCTCGGCGATGGTCTCGTCGTGATACCTGATTGACTTGCCGCTGTGGGCGCCGAGTATGTCGGCGATGGTGGAGAAGTCCAGCGCTTCGGGCCCGGTGAGATCGTAGGTGATGCCTCGGTGCCGGTCTGGATCTCGCAGGACCGCGGCAGCGACTCGCGCCACGTCCGCCCGCGCCACCGCCGCGACCCTGCCGTCGCCGGCCGGCCCGCGGATCACGCCGTCCTCGCCGGGTAGGCCACTGAGGAAATCGATGTAGAAGTTGTCCCGTAAGAACGTGAATGCCATACCCGAGGCCTTGATGTACTCCTCGGTGAAGTAGTGATCGCGCGCCAGAGTGAACACCGCGTCGGGCGCGGCGCCCATGAACGAGGTGTAGATGATGTGCCCGACGCCGGCGCTGGCGGCGGCATCGATGAATGTCCGGTGTTGATCGAGCCGGTCAGCACTTTCCGATGCCGACACCATGAACAGCAGATCCACACCCGACAGTGCTTCGCCGGCCGCTGCAAGATCGCCGTAGGAACAACTCACCGCTGTCGACCGCGGCAGGTCGGGGGCATTGGCCACCTTGCGAACGAGGAGTCGCTGCGCGACACCGGCATCGGCGAGAATACGTGCGACCTGACCACCGATGGCTCCGGTGGCGCCGGTGACCGCCAACGGCGGCAGCGTCGATTCGGCGGCTGCTGTGATCATTGCGTGACTCCTAAGGTAGTTCAGGCTGCTCGGTTACTGGACTTCGAGCGGGATCCTGACGAGCAGTGACGTTCCGTTTCCGGCGTGACTGGAGATCTCCATCGTGCC
Organism: Mycobacterium sp.; assembly: GCA_032162385.1. GTDB lineage: Bacteria > Actinomycetota > Actinomycetes > Mycobacteriales > Mycobacteriaceae > Mycobacterium. The sequence goes on along the minus strand of JAVRPF010000120.1, from coordinate 1,647 downwards.
GCCGAGGGCCTCAATGCGGTCTATCAGGCCGGTGAGTCCGGACCCTTTGCGGGCGTCGGCCCCTCCGATTCCATCGTCTCGAATCGACAGACGAAGGTTCGCACCTTCGACGTCGACGCACACCCTCACTTCGCAGGCTCGTGCGTGTTTGGCCGCGTTGGTGAGGGCCTCGGCGACGATGTAGTAGGCGGCCACTTCGGCACACTCGGGCAACCGTCGGTCGACACCGACGTCGAGTTCGACGGGGACGGTAGAGCGGCGGGCCAGTGTCTTGAGCGCGGGGCCCAGTCCTCCTTTGGACAGGATCGCCGGGTGGATCCCGCGTGAGATCTCTCGGAGGTCCTGCGAGACGCCGGCCAGCCCGGTAACGATGTCGGACATCTGCTCCTTGAGCGCCTGCTGTGCGGGCAGCACTGACGCCTCCGCGGCACGAAGGGCCAGCCCGAGTGAGACGAGCCGCTGTTGGGCACCGTCGTGCAGATCGCGTTCGACACGGCGCCGGGCCTGATCGGCGGCCGCGACGACCCGCGCCCGAGACGCGGTGAGCTCCGCGCGGGTCTCGGCGTTGGCGATCGCGGTCCCGACGAGGTCGGTGAAGTCCCCGATGCGCGCCTCGGTGTCGGGTGGCAGCGGTTCGGGTTGCCTCGACCCGACGAGGGCCGCGCCCCACAGGCGGCCGTTGACGATGATCGGCGCTCCGACGCCGCAGCGGATGCCCAGCTCACGTATGTGCGCGGCGGCGGGGCCGTGGGCGTTGTCGTGGCTGTCCATTCGGGCGGGGCGGCCGGTGCGGAGCACCATCGCCGGGACGTTCTCGCCCTCGACGGGATAGTGCTTGGCGACCGGCATTTTCGTCAATCCGGGCTCGTCGAGGCCCGCGAGCAGGACCGACGCGCCGTTGGGTTCGTAGCGGACCAGGGCCGAGTGGTGCACATCGAGGACCCGGGCCAACTCCTTTGTCACCGTGGAGAACACCTCAGAGGAGGGGGCCCCGCGCGCGATCAGCGTCGCAATCCGTCGCAACGCCGCCTGCTGCTCCGCCAGTACGCGGGCCCGCTCAGCCGCCAGGTCGGCCTCCTCGCGGCGTTGATCCGCCTCGGCGGCGCGCGTCCGGGCCAGGCCCGCGAGAGTGTTAACCGACAGCGCGACGACTAGGAAGACGACGATTGCCACCGCGTCCTGGGCCTCGGTCGGGACGATGCTTCCGGGACTCATGCTGAGGTAGTCGAAGGCCACGGCGCTGGCCACCGACGTCAACGTCGCCAGCCCGAACCCCCATCCAGTGGAGATCACCACGACGCCGAGCAGGTAGACCACGCTGAAGAGGTTTGCAGGGGCGACCTGTTTGAGCAGATCCACCAGAACGGACTCGGCCACGATCAGGGACACGGCGACCGCCAGCCCGCGAGCGAGGGACGGGGCCGTGGGGCGCAGCAACAGCGACACCACCCGGGAGTGCGTCGGTACGGCCCTACTTTCGTAGGGCAATTGCCGCGTCCGTTTCCGCGATGGGGACGCGCCGCCGATCAGACACGTTGGGCGCCCGCCGCGCGCAGATCGGCGATGGTGGGGAAACCATCGATCGCCATCAACAGGTCCAGTTCGGCGAGCAGGGCGCGTAACTGGGACATGACGCCGTCGCTGCCG